>NZ_BAOS01000041.1 GCF_002443295.1 Candidatus Scalindua japonica
TTATATTGGAGTTCACTGTTAATCTATACTTCCTATTGGATAGTCGGCTTCATGGGCAGAGGGATAAGGTTCTATGTTCTCCTGGGTGGAATTGTCCTGCACACCGCATCTATTACTTTCAGGGGTATTGCTATAGAATACTTCCCGCTGACTAACAAATTTGAATCATTTACAGGGTTTGCTCTTGCATGCTTCAGTGTTCTTCTTTTTTATTCCAGGATAGAGAGTTACGTCTACAGGATTGCAACGTTTAGTGTAGGATATATTTTCTTTGTTGTTGCTTCCGTTTGCTTCTCCTCTTATTTAATGAAGGTGTCATACGCACCGCCGCTTATGTTGACGATATGGTATGTCCTTCACGTTCCTATATCTTTCTATTGCTATGCATTATGGACAAGTGCTTTTGCTGCAGCAATGGCAAGATATTTCTCCGGAGGTGAAGATAAGAGACGGTTTGAGTACATAATAGATGCTGGCTTCCAATACGGATTTATAGCCTTCTCGATATCTATGATATTCGGCGGACTATGGGGCTATGTAGCCTGGGGGTCCTATTTTCTGTGGGACGCAAAGCTGCTCTGGTCTGTGATTATCTGGTTCTTTTATGCGACATGCATTCATCTGGATTATTGGCCCGCATCCAGAAAGTACAAAACGCCACTGGCAATAGTTGGATTTGTTATACTTCTGACAACGTATGTCGGTACAAGTTTTCTTATTAAAAGTTCACACAGTTTTTAATATAAAATGAAAAAAGTATATGATTTTTTAAGGTCCCAGAAGACGGGAATAATAGTAGGATTTGCGGTTACGGGACTCCTTATAATAGGTAGTCTTATCATGAATTACTGCCCGGAATCCTACGAGGGACTTTCGGGTGAAGATATCACCTTCTTCTTTAATGAACCTAAACTGATACACATCTGGTTTTACCTGATGTTTGTTGCCTTTGCCATGTATGGGATATGTATTTTCATCTGTACATTGGACTCTATCCTTAGAAAGGTAAAGGCACGTTCCAAAAAAGTTGCTTTGTATGGTGCCTCAATTGTGCATATCGGTTTCCTGGTCACGCTTGTGGCGCATCTTGTTGGCGGCATATGGTCGGAGTCCGGCAGACCAATCACGGTTTCCAATACATGGGTTCAGGCCGGTGAATATGAGTTAAAGGTGACAGGGCTTGACTCAACTACTTACCCAAACGGCATGCCCAGGAAGATAACCGCACAGATGAAGATAAGGAAAGACGGGGAGGAGTATGATGACACGCTCGGCTACAACAACCCTGTGCTTTTGGACAGCGGGACTAAACAGTTTCTTTTACGAAATTATGGGAACATGCCAAATGCCGTAGTAATGAATATTGACGGACAAACAGTGACTTTAAATGTGAAGGACGTTATAGAGATAAACGGAACAGATGTACTCATCGCAAATCTTTACATGCCACCTCAGTTCCCACTCCCTGTTCTGCAGTTAGTCTCAAAAGGTAATAATGATAAATACGATCAAACCTATGTCCGCATTGGCAGGCAAAATGTTCAGAATGTTAAGGGGGTAGACGTAATATTTCAAGACATAAAATCTACACCTGCTGTAGTTGTTACAACGAAGAAAAACCCGAGTATACCGCTTACACTGATTGCAATCGGCTGTTTTGGGTCAGGTATGCTATTGGTGATA
>NZ_BAOS01000042.1 GCF_002443295.1 Candidatus Scalindua japonica
GAATTTAGACTCTCTTGTTATCATGGTTTTTATAGACCATGTTGCCAGTATGGAAAAGGTCAAGATATAAAGAATTGTAATCTTGCTCAGATCGAAGACGCTGTGAATATGAATATCAAAGAAGAGTGGAACAGCGATGATGATGACTAACAGCATTGCTATTATTATTTGATCACAGTAAGGAATTGTTCCCGTTCCTGTTGGTCTCGCTGCAAGAGGTTCTTTATTCATACAAATTTCTTAACAAAAGACTAGTGGTAAAATCAAAAAAGGTTTCTTTTTTTTTCAGATAGACAAGGCTTAGTGCTTGTAAGATCAAACACAATAAACGCTTGACACAAGTGTTTTTGCAAAGCTATAATCCCCCCAAATACATAGCTAATTTGTAAATGCTTACCTTAATGCTTGCATGAACCAAATACAATGTAAAAATTATTCCTTGATAATATAAAATAAACACTTGTTTGTAACACATAACTAGGAAGGGGATGTGTATTGATGAAAATATTAAAATCTAACGAAT
>NZ_BAOS01000043.1 GCF_002443295.1 Candidatus Scalindua japonica
GGGATAAAATACATTGAACTGTTTATTAAGAATGCTCCCGGTAGTAGTGGAAGCCCTGTTGTGAATTTAAAGGGTGAGGTGGTTGGTATTATATGGGGTGGCTATAAAGACCTGGAAGCGGCGGAGGCTGTTCATGTGGAAGAGTTGCGTGAAATAGTTGGTTTGCCGGTTAATGATATGCCAGAGAATAAAAACATGCCTGCTCCAGATCCCTGGAGTGGAGCAGTCTACTCAACAAGCTATTCCCGTTTATTCCACCGTCCGGATTGCAACACGCTTATCATCAGCTCTGATGAATTGATAGAGTTTCTATCGAAAGATAACGCAAAAACTAATGGTGGAATACCCTGCCCAGAGTGTAATCCTTAGTCTCTTAGAAAAAACATTTTAACGGATTTTTGTAAAAAATTTGAATATTGAAATTAGAAACAAATACATAATCCAATTGCAAAATTTTAAACGTTCAGTATTGAACATGTTTTTTTAGAACATTTGTTTCTTTGACAAGAGCTCCAGTATCTCTTTTGCATATTGGTTGTACGTGTTGTTTGTGTGTTCTGCCAACTCTAAAATGTCATTACACAATTTTCGCGTATCGTCGTACCTTTCAAGTTTAAAATTAGCCATGGTTGCATACTTATGTGCTTCCAGGTTTTTCCGGTCGATTTGAATTATATTCATTGATTGGTCCAGGACTTTTTCCCATTTTGTTGTCTTGGCGTAGACAAAACATAAGAGTCTGTAAATATCGATTATCTTTTTATCAGGGTTTCTTTCAGTGAATTTGAGTAGGACCGCTTCCGCTTCTTCATATCGTTTTCCGTCATCTATAAATACATTGGCAAGGTTTAAGCAGGGAGCATGGTTGGCAGGCGAAATATTTATTGCCTCTTTTAATTCATTAATTGCATTTTGATATTGGCCTTTTTCCGTGTAAAGCCGCGCAAGTTTATTCCGTAGCTCAAATTTAAAAGGGTGTAGAGTGGTCGCTTTGATATAATATTTAATTGCTTCCTTACTCATATCTTCGTTAGTTATTCTGTCCAGAATATGATAGGCTTGTCCAAGGGTAAAGGCGGAATGGTAATCTCCCGGATAGAGTTTTCGTACTTGTTTTGCTCCGTTAATTGCTTTTGTAAACCACGCTGATGTCTGTTTACTTGAATAAATGCCAGGCAAGTCTTTCGTAATTTCTTTACTCTCTTTATTTACACATGATTCTGCCATCTTCAGATAGATACCATTCAGTACATTACGATAGTTTAATGTTAAAGGGTTATACTTTACAGCTGTTTCATAGCTCAGGATTGCCTCTCTTAACTCATTCTTGTTAAGCGACCTCCGCCCATGTTCAAAGTAGAGGTCTGCCTTATAGCGAAATAGACTGAGGGTGGTAAACAGGGCCATTAAACATACAATAAAGCTGCAGAAAATATTTTTCCCGCATGTCCTGACATTGAGACGGCCAATCCACCTGGTTGATTCTGGTTTATGTGTTTCTGGATTTTCCCCGTCCGCCCGCCTGAATGACGCAGTCGGGCAGGTACGGGCACGGACGGGGATCTCATGAGGCAGGGAATATCCAGTACGAGATGCAACAACCGACATCGCAATAAGAAACCAGAATAGAGTAAGTATGGGAACATGTCCAAAACTGAACTGGTTTTGTATAAAGTATGCAATGCAGCTGGCGCAAAGGCCTATTATGAGTATCTTATCAGGCGTATCGGCTTTCCTGCACCCCTTCCAGACCATTCTTGCATAGGCAAAGATAAACCACAAATAGATTCCCAGTCCTGTCAAACCTCTGGAGACAGCTATGTCTAAAAAATCGTTGTGAATTCTGTTCTGGTTTTTGAATGCACGATGCTCACCTGTTTCACGGTAAACCTTTGAAAGATATTGAGGGTAAATCATGCCCAATGTTTCCGGTCCGATTCCCAGGATGGGATAGTCCTGAATAATCTTAATACCGCTCATATATTGAAAAGCCCTCAAAAACATTGTACCCTTCAATTTGCCTGCAATGCCGATATCCTTATAAGAATCTTCCGTAAAGAGAGAGGTGTCCTTACTATCTAAAGCTGATATGGCGGGTTCTACATCGTCTATGAACCTACCGACAACCGATGTTCTATCACTGATATTAAAGAAAATGGAAATACCTGTTATAATGGTTATGGTAACAATCGTTTTTGTCTTGTTTGCCAAAAGGTTATTTTTCCCAATAAGAGAAAAGAAAAATATATTTGAGATAAGAAGGCCAAGAAAAGAGGCCCGTGTCTTTGTGTAATAAAACGCAACGATAAGCAGTGTAAGGATTCCCATATAGAGAACTGTGGAATACCGGAAAACTGAATTTGAAAAAATTTTAATAAGAATAAGAGGTGTGACCATAATAATAAATGTAGAAAAGAACGCTGGGTGTCCAAAAGTAGCGGAAACCCTGATTCCAAAACCAAAGGATGTACTCCATTTATACAAATCAAAACCAAAATGTTGTAAGACTCCATATATAGAGGCAAGAGATGCCGTTAAGATTATTATGTTACAAAGCGAGTTCAACCTCTTTTTATCTATGAAACGTATAATTGCACAAAAGAGTGAGATATAAACAATAGTTGATAACAAACCGTCATATCGTTTGTAAGTACCTGCTAAACTTAAAAACGGATTTATGGAAAATACCGTGGCAAATCCGGTGATAAACAGGGAAGCTAAAACTGGCAGCATCAATGGTTGCTGTAAGAGTTGTAAAACGTGGATATCTTCAAACTTGGCAGTGAATTTAGACTCTCTTGTTATCATGGTTTTTATAGACCATGTTGCCAGTATGGAAAAGGTCAAGATATAAAGAATTGTAATCTTGCTCAGATCGAAGACGCTGTGAATATGAATATCAAAGAAGAGTGGAACAGCGATGATGATGACTAACAGCATTGCTATTATTATTTGATCACAGTAAGGAATTGTTCCCGTTCCTGTTGGTCTCGCTGCAAGAGGTTCTTTATTCATACAAATTTCTTAACAAAAGACTAGTGGTAAAATCAAAAAAGGTTTCTTTTTTTTTCAGATAGACAAGGCTTAGTGCTTGTAAGATCAAACACAATAAACGCTTGACACAAGTGTTTTTGCAAAGCTATAATCCCCCCAAATACATAGCTAATTTGTAAATGCTTACCTTAATGCTTGCATGAACCAAATACAATGTAAAAATTATTCCTTGATAATATAAAATAAACACTTGTTTGTAACACATAACTAGGAAGGGGATGTGTATTGATGAAAATATTAAAATCTAACGAATAAGGTTAGATTGTGTGAGGGACGAACCACAATCTGAACCGTTTGTTGGACAAGCCCGTTGTTTGGGTGCTAAACATTGTATAAGAAAATATCTTATGAAGATTGCTTCTCTTTTTTACCGCAGAAGCTATGAAGCCAAAGAAGTGGATTTTTCAATTGCTGTCGTCATGCTTTAGGAGCTACAGAACATGGTTTTTCGGCCATTTTACCTCAAATTTGGGCAAACGGGGGCCATCTCGACCCGATAATGCCGTTTTTGCAAATCTTAGATGCATAGCGGATTCGATTACATAACCAGAACAGCCTCCTCTTTTGTTAACTTGTAGGGGAAAGACCTGGATTTGTGTGATGGAGGTATCATCGTTTTTATGATCTTCATTATTCCTCCACAGCATTTGCACGTAAGCTTTGGACGCTCTCTGAACCAGGCTGACGACTTATTCGGGTTGATACCGGTAAGGTACTGAAGCAATGCAATCAAGCGTTTGCTATTAGGGTGGAGGAAACCAAAGTTCCGTGTTCGCCTGAAACCTTTGGGTAGAACATGCTGGAGAATCAACCTGAGAAACTGCGGGCCGGGAAGTGTTCTTGTGAGCATTTTTTTGCTCTTACTATCCTGGTAACGAAAGGTCACCTGACCATCTTTGCACGTAATAATATCTTTCTCTTGAATGACCCCTTTGTAGAGATAACGACCAAGATAGACCAGTGCCTTTTCACCGTTGCCGACAAATTTGCAATCGAGACCCAAGGTTTAGGGGATAATTAACTGGAAGCGTAAGAGCCGCTTTGTTCACGGCATCGAGCATTTTTGCTCGAAACACTTTAGCCAGCGCTTTGTGATTGAAAAGGTACCGCGTCTTTCCTTCGCTTTTTTTGAAGCTCCAAAGCTTTTTCTTCTGATTGATGGCCCCGGCTGGCATTACCAGATGGATATGCGGGTGGTAATCGAGAGAGCGAGAGTGGGTGTGCAAAACAGTGATGGCTCCAGCGTTTCCTTGTAATACGCTGTCATTTTGGACAAAGGTTTTTACGGTTTCCCAACAACACTGTATCATTATCGAGTAAAGCAAGCGTTGATGCTGCCATGCTAATGATCGAAGCTCTTTGGGTATAGTAAAGGTGAGCATAAAATAGTCAGCAGGCACTTCTTTTTTCAGTTGACGCTCCAACCACTGCTGACACTCATGACTCTGACAATGAGGACAATTGCGGTTACCGCAGGAGTGCGGTACAAAAACCTGTTTTTCACAGTCATTACATTGGACCAGCATGACGCGGCTTTGCGTAGTGCGACAATCCTTCATGGCTGCCAGGGCTTTGAATTGACTTGGCAGGATCGAACCATGATAAAGAGTGATAAAGTCAGCAATGAAGGTCTCAATTATAGAGGAGAGAGATATCATATAACATTCCCCCATTCTATGGAAAAACCATTCATCAAATCATTAATTAATTGCAAGGCATTACGATTTGTATGAGAGGTCAGGTGGGTATATTTGGCAGTGGTTAAAATACTGTGGTGGCCGAGGATTTTTTGTACTTCAAGCAGATCAACACCCGCCTCAATCAGATGGGTTGCGTAGCTGTGTCGCAGACTGTGTGGTGTAATTTTTTTTTAATTCCACACTCCCGGGCTACCTTACGCAGAGTGGCCTGAACGCCATTTCTATTCAGAGGTGTTTTTGCCAGGTGGGCTGATTTCAAGCCACCATGACGGCCTGGAAATAGAAAGACAGGATTGCGATGAACAAGCCAAAAACGGCGTAAGAGATTCAGGGTTACCTTTGGCAGGGGTACGAAACGGTCTTTATTGCCTTTGCTATCGCGGATATGCACCCGCATTCGCTGAGGGTCGACATCGCTAACCTCAAGACGTAGTCCTTCACCCAGGCGGAGACCAAGACTGTAAAGAACAAAGTAGAAGGCCCGGTAACTGAGTTTTCTCGTCACCTGGAAAAGTTGGTGGGCTTCATTAATGGTGACAATATCGGGCAAACGTTGCGTTTTGGGTGGTTTAATAAGATTTACTTGCTCCCAACGCTTATGAAGCACATGAGTGTAGAAAAACTTTAGTCCGTAGAGGTCTAATTTGACTGCGCTCCATGAATGGGTATTGAGGAGATTGGAAAAATAGTCAAGTAGTTGCTGTTCAGATAGATCGTGTATCTGATTGTCAAAATAATCACCGATCCGTCGGATGGCACGTGAATAAGCCTCGATTGTTTTTGGCCGGAGTCCTTTCAAGCGTAGGTGCTTTAGATGCGTTTGGTAATTTTTGTTGAAATCGGATTGAGATAATGTTTTCATAGACCTGTAACCTCCTATTTGTTAATAGATTCACCCTCCCGTTGAGGGTGTGAGGTTACATTATATAATAAATTTCCGATTTTGTTCTCCGCGATAGCGGCTTCGTCCAACAAAGGTTTCACACTTATTGAACTATTAGTTGTAATTGCAATTATCGGTATTCTTGCCGGAATATTACTCCCTGTATTGAGCAGGGCACGGGAATCAGCTCGGAGGACGCAATGTGCCAGTAATGTGAAACAGATAGGTATGGGGTTAATCATGTTTGCAAATGAAAATAATGAGAATTTCCCATCGTCTACTGCTGGCTCTCAAATCTCAATGAGATCTCTCAATTTGCTTTGGCCGGATTATGTTTCAGATCCACGTACGTTTAACTGCCCCAGCGATAAATTTGTTACTACTGCAACTAATGCTGGTATTACTGCAAATGATCCTTTTGAAAAGGACGAATGTAGCTATGGATATGATCGCTTTCATACACAGGCTGATGATGCCGATGTGGCCCTTGTCGCAGACCGTCCTTCAAATACAAACGCCAATGTGCCTGCAATTCCAAGTACCAATTCACCAAACCATGGTGGTACTGTAAAACCGGCAAATGCAGCAGACGTTGCCGGCAGAGGACAAAACGTAGTTTATGTGGATGGGCACGTAGAATTTGTTATTTCACAAAATGCAGGTTGGTATGCGGCTGATGGTATTACGAGAGATGATATTTATGGAGATGATGCAGCTACTGCAGGTGGAACTGATACCTATATAACTCAAGACAGTACTCAATAATTATTAGTTTTAGAAATAACAGAATATTTTATAAAAAGAGGGACTTACGTTGTTTAAACGTTAAGTTCCTCTTTTTTTATAAGACAGCATCTTATACCTTCCTTTAAATGCTCATTCATTTATTACTTAAAAATCCCCCTCTCTTGTCTGTAATAATTAATTTGATAGTAGGATAGGGTGGGCATTGTCCACTCTTAAGATTCTCTTCAAAGTCCGCTTAAGCCGAGAAGTTTTCTATCTTGATTTCCTATTATTATATTTATAGAATGATAGTTTACTATTAAATAGCAGGCTAACTAAAATGTTAGAATATGATTTTAAGGAAAATATTGGTTATTCCGTAGCGATGGCATATCGGGCTTTAAGAAAAGCCTTAAATGCTGAATTGGCGCACTATGGGACCACTTTCAGTCAATGGCAGGTTCTTTCATGCCTTGCCATGGAGGGAGAAATCTCTCAGGTTAAACTGGCAGAACTGATTGGTGTTGAGGGTCCCACAATGGTACGGATACTTGATAGAATGGAGAAAAAGGGCTGGATTAGACGTAAAGTATCTCCTCGTGACCGTAGACAGAAATTAATTTCTCCAACAAAGAAGGTAGAAGATGTATGGAAGAAAATGACTGAATGTGCTCATGGTGTGAGAGGCGAGGCAGTTAAAGCGATTTCAACGAAGGATGTTGCAAATCTTCAAAAGATTTTGAAAAAAATACGGGAGAATCTGAATGGATAATTCGGGGTGGAAAACTATATATAATAGCAAAAAGAAAAGAGATAATATGTCATTATATTTGGTAATAGTAGTTTTTTGCACACTTTTTTTGTTTATTATTTCTAACAAAAGTCTGGCGCAGGGACAAGTGCACAAAGCCCCTGTAGTTGTATCACGCATTGTCCGGAAGGATGTGCGCAAACCGGTTACAATGGTGAGTACTGTCTTTCCGCTCAGGGAAAGTATTGTAGCCGGTGAGGTAGAAGGATTGGTGGTGGAATTTCCCGCAAAAAGAGGTGATTATGTAACGAAGGGGCAGGTGTTGGCGAAACTCAGAACAACTACTCTGGAAATCCAGCTTAAAGGAGCAAAGGCGGATGAACATCTTGCACGTATTAAGTATCAACGTGCCATGGAGCTTTATGAGGGTAAGACGATTTCACATCAGGAACTTGACGAGTTTGAGACCAGGTTGGTAGCACAGGAGGCAGTGGTAGAAGCTATTGAGGATGATATTGGTAAGTGTACAATTGCGGCACCATTTGATGGCAGGATTACTGAAGAGAGTACTGAAGTTGGTCAATGGCTTAAAAAGGGTGATAGCGTTGTTTCCATGTTGCAGATGAACTCTGTGAAAGTCAGGGTCCCGGTCCCGGAAAAGTATATTCAAGGCTTGAGTGTTGGTGATGAGAGTAATGTCAGATTCCCGGCGTTGGGGGACCTGACAAGAGCCGGTCATATTGTCCACATCGTCCCCCAGGCAGACAAACGTGCCAGAACATTTCCGGTTTTTGTTAAAATAGATAACAAAGATGAGGCCATTAAAAGTGGCATGTTTGCGGAGGCGACATTTGAGATAGGATCTTTATTATCCGCAACAATGATCTTGAAAGATGGTGTCGTGAGACGTGGAGGTGGGGAGTTTATTTACTTGGCAGTGGATGGAAAGGTTAGAGAGGTTCCCGTTAAGACCGGTATTGCTTACAAAAATCTAATTCAGATTACGGGAGATGTTAAGCCGGGAGTTGATGTGATTGTAAGGGGTAATGAGCGTGTACGTAATACCCAAGACATTCAGGTGATCGGAAGGATGGATATTGGTGAGATTGACGATAGAGAAGATCTGGTAAATTAAGAAGGATAAAAGAAGAGGGATTATGGAAGAGAGAAAAAGGGTGGTGGGGTTAAAAGTGTGAGAGGTTTAGAGGTTGATAGTTTCGCTTTCTATTATCCGTCGTCTTTCATCCTGCATGCATCGTATGTCGTCCATCGTTAAATTATGAAAATTATAGAATATTCAACACACAATCCGGTTAAGGTGGCAGTGGGGTCGATATTTGTATTACTCTTTGGCCTTCTTGCTCTATTCCGTATTCCTGTTCAACTCGTTCCCGATGTAGAAAAACCCCAGATAACAGTAGTGACCCGTTGGATTGGGGCGAGTCCTGAGGAAGTTGAGCAGGAGATTATTCATGAACAGGAGGAGATGCTGAAAAGTGTTGAAAACCTGAGAAAATTAACATCTAAGAGTTTTAATGGGCGTGGTGAGATTTTACTGGAATTTGTGGTTGGAGTGGATAAAAATGCGGCACTTCTGGATGTTGCTAATAAGCTGGACCAGGTGCAGGAATATCCTGAGAATGTGGACGAACCGGTTATCAGTGCGGTAAATACCGGTGACCGTCCTATTGCGTGGTTTACGTTACGAACTCTTCCGGGAAACGATATTGATATTAATAAGTTGCGGGATTTTGCCAAAGACCATATCGAATCAAGGTTTGAAAGAGTGCCGGGGGTTGCAAACAGTAATATCTATGGTGGCGCGGAGAGGGAGATGCAGGTTGTTATAGACCCACATGCGTTGGCCAGTAGTCAGCTTACAATCTTAGACGTACGCAAGGCCCTTATTTCTACAAATATAAATATAAGTGGAGGAGATATAGATGAGGGTAAAAACAGGTTTACGGTAAGGACTTTGGGGCAGTTTAAGTCCGTTGAAGATATAGAGGACATGGTCATTACAAGGCGTGATGATATCCCCGTTTATATCAGGGACATAGCAGAAGTAAAGCTTGGATACAAAAAGCTAGAAGCATTTGTCAGACAGAAGAATGAACCGTCAGTTGCTGTAAACGCACAGAGGGAGGTGGGGGCTAATGTTCTGATAGTTATGGAGGGATTACGAGAGGCGTGCAGTGAGTTAAATGAAGACTTGTTGAGAGACAGGGGGTTAGCGCTGGAACAGGTTTATGATGAGACTGAATATATAAAGTCATCGATCGGCCTTGTGAAGCAGAATGTTGTTGTCGGTGGTCTCCTGGCGGTAATGGTGCTCCTTTTATTCCTCAGAAGCTGGCGTAGTACACTTGTTATTGGTCTGGCAATACCGATCAGCGCAATAGGTACTTTTCTCATGGTTACCCTCCTGGGACGTTCACTGAATGTGGTTAGCCTGGCTGGGATAGCTTTTGCTGTCGGAATGGTGGTTGATAGTGCTATTGTAGTCCTGGAAAATATATTTCGCCACTGGCAGTCAGGTGAGGGGCCTTTTGATGCGGCTTACAAAGGGACCACTGAGGTATGGGGAGCCGTATTGGCGTCCACGTTGACTACAATCGGAGTATTTATTCCTGTGATCCTTGTTGAACAGGAAGTCGGACAACTGTTCAGGGATATAGCGCTGGCAATAAGCTTTGCGGTAGGTTTATCACTCATTGTTGCCATCACGGTAATACCGACTACGGCGGCAAGAATTCTTTCCCACAGAAAGAAGGATGGGTCTCTCGGTAAGACTGATTCATCAAGCAATAATCGACTGGTTTTATTTGGACGTAATTTAACTGATAAGATTGTAGGAGTTGTAGTTTATTTAACGAATACATTAAGTAGACGTTTGATCACGATTGTTGTTTTGATTGTTATTTCAATATTTCTCACATGGTGGATGGTTCCGGAAATGGAGTATTTGCCTGAAGGTAATCGGAACTTGATTCTGGCTATCATGTTGCCTCCTCCTGGTTATAGCCTGGAAGAACAGAAATCTATCGGGTTAGTCCTGGAAAAGGAACTGAGTCCTTACTGGTCTGCCAAAGTTGGAACAAAAGAGGCTGAAATGCTGGATGGGCCGCCTATCAAGCACGGGTTTTATGTTTCCCGTGGGAGAATGGTCTTCATGGGTATGATATCTGCTGAACCTGAAAGGGCGGCGGAGCTTATCCCCATTCTGAGGCGGGTATGTGGGAATATACCAGGCATGATAACGATTGTACAACAGTCAAGTCTGTTTGAACGCGGATTGAGTGGAGGCCGTACAATAGATATTGAACTTTCCGGGCCTGATCTGGACCGTCTTATATATTATGGTTTCCAGGTGTTTGAGCAGGTGAAACAGGTGTTTCCTCCCGGTACACAGGCCCGTCCTGTACCCAGCCTTGAGCTTGGGAGTCCGGAACTGCAGATCAGGCCTCGGCTGGAACATGCGATTGAACTGGGATTGACCTCTGCTGATATTGGATATATTACAGACGCTCTGGTTGACGGGGCTTATGCCGGTGATTACTGGCACCAGGGAGATAAAATAGATCTTGTGATATTCGGACAGAGCAAATATATTGAACGAACTCAGGACCTGGAGCAGATATTCATTTATACTCCTTCAGGTGATTATGTACCTTTGAGTACTGTTGCGGATATACAGTTAGGAGTAGGGCCGGAAGAGATAGACCATATTGAGAGGGAGCGCTCTATCGTAATACAGGTAATCCCTCCGCGTATAGTTCCGCTGGAAAGAGCGCTTGACATAATAGATACGAAAATAATTACACCAATGGTGAAGAAAGGTTTACTGGGAGGCCTTTATAAAGCTAATCTGGCTGGTACTGCTGACAAGCTTCAGGAGGCGCGCAGAGCGTTACAGTGGAACCTGGTCCTGGCTATTGCGATTGCATATCTGCTAATGGCCGCGCTCTTTGAGTCATTCCTGTATCCGATAGTCATAATGTTCAGTGTTCCTCTAGCTGCTGTTGGAGGATTTGCTGGCCTTGCCTTCCTGAACCTGTTTACATTACAGGTGATGGATGTTCTAACTATGCTTGGATTTGTCATATTAATAGGGACGGTGATAAATAATGCTATCCTGATAGTGCATCAGGCACTTAATAACATACGGGATGAGAAGATGGAAGCCCGTCAGGCACTTATAGAGAGTGTGAGGACACGTATCCGTCCAATATTTATGAGCGTAACAACAACCGTTTTCGGGATGTTGCCGTTGGTTATATTCCCGGGTGCAGGAAGTGAACTTTATCGCGGTCTTGGCAGTGTAGTATTAGGAGGTCTGATCGTTTCTACTGTCTTTACACTCCTTCTGATCCCGGCAGTGTTCAGTCTGGTTATGGATATTAAAGTGGGTTTAGGATGGGGTAAGGCCGTATAGAGATTCACGGACAAATGAATTTGTCCATACCACCCTGGAAAAGTTGTCACTTCGTTAATTGTATACTACTCATTATCTTCTGTTTTTTCTCTCATTTTTGCCAGCAAGCCTTCAATACCGACTTTATTAATCATATGGTTGTACTGAGAACGATACGATCGAAGCATGCTGACACCTTCGACTTCAAAATCATAAATCTTCCAGCCATTTCTGGTTTTGTACATCCTGTACAGCATCAAATATTTTTCCCCTTTTGATATTAAAACCGTTGGTATCCAGACTTTCTTCTTTTCTACAAGAGTGGCGGGTTGAAAAATAACTTTTTCATCACTGAAAAGGTCCAGTTTGTAAACGTAAAAGCTCTGAAACGATTGAGTAAAGAGATCTAAAAACTCGGTTCTCTGTTCAGCATTGAATCGGGACCAATGTGTCTTACCTAAAGATAATTTTGCCATTAGGGAAAAGCTAAAGACTGAATTGGTAACCTTGATAACTTTACTTTTCTTCTGATCTGTTGATAGCTCTTTATCAGACAGGACGGTAAATACTTTATCCACTGATCTTTTCAGTAATTTTTCGGCTTCAGATTCGACACCAGCAACCGTAACCTGAGAAAACATAAGAATAACTAACAATAAACAGGCAATTTTTTTCATAACTTTCCTTTCTATCTTTTTTTATCCGTGTCCAGACAAACTTAATTTTTTCATATCAAAATTTGTATTATAACGTTTTATCAACCCTTCATCGGCAAAACTGAAATATTTTTGCTCACCAATTATTATATGATCTAACACCTTTATTTTCATAATCCTGCCGGCAAAGACAAGCTCTTCAGTGATATCTTTGTCTTCATTACTTGGCTTTGGTTCACCGGATGGATGGTTATGTGCAAAGATCATGGCTGCCGCTCCAAACTTATTTGCCAGGTTGATAATCTCTCTCACATACACATTACTCATCGTTACCGTGCCCTCATGGGCAGTAACGACATCTATGACCTGGTTCTGACTATTAAGAAACACCACTTTGAAAACCTCTTTTTTAAGGTCCCTCATCCTCGGGAAGAGTAGGTCATATGCTTTTCTGGATGATGAGGCGACTCCTTCAACCTTTCTAGACTCCTCAATAATCCTTTTGCCCAACTCTACAGATGCTTTTATTTGTGCTATTTTTGCGTGACTCAGTCCCTTAATGCTGTACAAATCTTTCGGTTCCAGCCTGTCCAGCCCTCTCAGACCATTCGCCTCCCTGATTATCTGTCTCGCCAGATCAACCGCACTCTTCCCTTTAACCCCGACTCGCAGTAATATCGCAAGTAACTCTGCATTTGTTAAGGCATGCGCGCCTGACTTTAACAACCTTTCTCTTGGTCTCTCCTCTTCAGGCCAATTGGTTATTGAGTCTTCATAAATTTTTTCTTCTGACCTCCCTGTCATAGTATTTATTGCCCTATTAAATCTTATGAACCTCTCGCTAAGCCGCAGAATGATAAGAAAACAAAAGAAAATAGTTTTGCCGTTTTTGCTCTTCGCGTGAATATTTTGTGAACGCTATATTTAGCAAGATGGTTCTTTAATTTACTTCCATGTAAAAATAAACTTAATTATGCATGCGTATCCATAATCCATTGGAGTATCTAATCTGTGAGATTATGAAACACAGTAGTCAATACAGATACCTGGATTATATTAGTCTGGTTGCTTATGAAAAGCAATAGGAAAAAGTGATAGTATGATTATTATACGCTAAGGAAGTGTCAAGGTGTGTTCTGGCAAGTCCAGGAAGCTCTTAAATTACATTATTAATATTGTTTGATACTACAAAATATGATAAGGTGCATTTCACGGAGATTGTAATGAAGAAAATCATCATATTATTTGCTATACTTTTACTTACTGGATGTGCCACATTAAAACCTGCAACGCGAGAGACACCGGTAACCTCAATCGAAAAAATGTCTACATATGATTTGCAGAATGAATATCTTGAGATAGAACACAAAATAAGCGAACTGGAAGAAAAAATCAATGAGCGTAAATCTTCACATATTAATGTCACAAACATAGACTTTACCGGTAATCCCGCAATATTTTTGGTCATTGCGCTAAATGCATATACTATGGAGAATATGACAACAAAAATAGAACAGTATAAGTTAAGACTTTCGGATATTACAACGGAATTGTCAAATAGAGGATTATACTGACCTCCTATGTTCGGGCTTCAGGAACTATATTCTCTGATGTAGATCGGATTGGTAAACACCCAGGGGCGATTTTCTATGTATGCCTCCACCCTGTATACACCTTTCTCGGTACTTGAAAATTCTAAGAAGTCGCCTTCTAATTCCTTAAGAATTTTTCCATTTCTAAGGAGTTTAATATTGGCATAGTGAGGAGATTTGATGTAAAAACGAAGCTCTTTTTGAACATCGCAGACCTCATCTCCCATAAAATAAATATTGCCTCCTGATTCAGCAGTAAAGCTAAAGCCTGTTGCATCTACCAGTAAATCAAATGATACATAGCACCTTCCCTCTTTATGCGCATCACAGACTAATCGAACAGCATCATCAGACTTTGATAGTTCATGTTCAACAAGAATATGAGTACGAATTGTCTTGAAGAGTTCTTCATATGTGAAGAGTGGCTTCTTTATAATCGGGATTTCTCTGTAATGAGCATCAAGCCCGGATATTCCAACTACCTTCCTTTCCTGCCCCAACTTGTCCCATATAGACAGTAATTCCGGGTCTGGTCCTTTTATCTGCAGGTTTGGATTTTTATAGAAGTGCCATAGGTTTGATAGTTTAAGGTCATCGATCCAGTCATGCATGTAAGTCCATATCTCAATACCCGCAAATCCGGTATGTTCCCAATTGCGCCATGCCTCAACATTTACAACAAATGACCATTTTTTTTTACCAAGGGGATGTACAGGATACACGGAGCCTCCACTGACAAGAACTTCTTCAATGCATTCTACGGACGGCATATTTATGTAATTCTTAATATCAATGTACTTGCTGTCAGCTAACGGCTTAGAGTCAAGTGTCAGGAAATGTCCGTCATGAATTGGAGAAACCTCCATTCCTATTACAACCAGCAGGTTATCATGCCAACCTTCCCATCCATCCGACTTTGGCAGAAAAGTATTGTGGTCTGATAGTATCACAAAGTCCAGACCTGCAGCTTGCGCGCTTGTTATGACATCGGGTATTTGAATGCTCGTATCATCAGAATACTCTGTATGTATATGACAGGCACCTTTATAGTCTTTTAACATTTGGTATTTTTAAGCATTTCAACAAATGCCTCAATCCTTGTTCGCATGGACCCGCTTAATCTACCGGGGCGGTCACAATCAAGTGTTAACACGGGAGTATCTATATATTGACGAATAAGCCTGTCAAATATCTGCCTGTGGCAGAAGCTCTGTACATAATGAATAATTCCATCAATTTTCCTCGTTGCAACCTGCTTCTTTATGTCATCAATATGATAGCGCATATCATAGGGATATGTGTAACTGGTATATTGATCTATTAAAGTCTTGGTTTGATACGGCATGCTAAACTGTCTCTGTACTTCATTAAAAACGACATGTACTCTCAACTCATTTAGAAAAGAGTACAGGTTACAGCAGATCGGAGGTACACCAATATACCCAAGTCTTACTTCAGGGTCAAAAGCCGGTCGTTTTTCAGCTTCCTCAAGAAAGTCTGAAGCTTTTTTTTCAAAAAGTACATAGTCTCCCATCAAGTCACTGGTAGAGACATTCCAGATATGATTTTCATCACCTGTGACCCTGTTTTCCTCCCACGTCAGACGATCAATTTCATGAACGGATTTTCTCACTCCATCCAATACAAGTTTCATCTGATGTGCCTTATCAAGATCGATCCCCAGAGAATTGGCGAGAAAATCTAATTGTTTATAAAGTAAATCCCTGTTTCTATCGTGAGGATATGAAAAAGGAATTACATCAATACCTTCATTTCTCAGGATTTCGATTAAGGCGTGATTGTTGCTACAATCTCCCTGGACAACCCCTATGATTTTCTTTATTCCAGTCTTCTTTGTTGCTGAATATATACCCTTTATCCATGCACACGTATTTCTGGGCAATCCTTTAATTTCAGCAAAATCAACAAGCGCATCTGAGTCGTCGTTACAGATAAAGATATTGTTCAGATCGATAGGCACATATCCAGCGGCATAAACAATTTCAATTGGCACAGTTGTCGTGATCCCAATCGCTTTATCAACAGAAATTCGGTAAGACATTGGGAAAGACATACCGACATTAACCAGATTTGCAGAATTCATAAGTGACATTATCACGGAAAATAGTTGAATATGCAACACAAACATCATAATATAATGAACATGAAACTAAAGATTGCTTTATGTCAGCTTTTCAGAGACAAAAAATACTGAAATCTGTTTCTGTTTTAGAATTTAGAAACAATGTAAAAAATCGTTCGCTGGTCAAGACAGGGTAAAAGAATGGTTATGGTTTATCGTGGATGACCGGTAATGGATCTGGGGCCAATTCAAAATAATATCGTTGATAAGGACTGTCTATTTCTTCAACTTGACGGTATTGCGATTGGAGAAAAGAAATTTTCAACTAACCGGCAAATGGATGAGATTTTTTATAGACAATAACATATCATTTTGGAGATTACACTATGGAATATAAAGAGACAATTTATAAAACTCCCGTCAAGCACGGATTAGTAAATTATGAGAAAACCTATAAAAATTTTAACTGGGATGATATCAACAGATGTTTTGATCACTTCTCTGATGATGGAGTAAATATTGCTCACGAGGCAATCGACAGGCATGCTGAAAATGGCTGCAAGGATAAGATAGCCATGTACTGGGAGGACGAAGATAACGTTGAGAAACGGTTCTCCTTTTCAGATATAAAAAGGCAATCTTCTAAATTAGCCAACGTATTAAGAAATCTGGGTGTAGAGAAAGGAGACAGGGTTTTTCTGTTTTTACCCAGGACACATGAACTATATGTAAGCATCATTGCAATAGCAAAGCTTGGCGCCATTGCAGGGCCAATGTTTTCCGCGTTTGGACCCGAAGCGGTAAAAGATCGTCTTCATGACAGTGAAGCAACCGTACTTATAACTACACCTGAGTTAAGTCAGAGAATAGACGAAATAAAAGAAGAGTTGCCTGCGCTTAAACACACTATACTGGTAAATGCTGAAAAAAATCTTGATGAGGATGAACACAGTTATGAATCAGAAACAAATAAAGCATCAGAGTCATTTAAAATAAGATGGGTAGACCCGGAAGATGATCTATTCGTTCTGTATACATCAGGGACTACCGGAAAGCCAAAGGGAGTTACTCACGTCCATAATGATATGATTTCCCATTATATTACTACTAAGTGGGCTTTGGACTTGAGAGATGATGATGTGTATTGGTGTACAGCAGATCCCGGATGGGTGACTGGGACTGTTTACGGTATATGGGGTCCGTGGTTAAATAAAGTTTCGCAAGTAGTATACAACGGCAGGTATGATGCGGATAAATGGTACTCAATTATAGAGAAATATAAAGTAACCGTATGGTACACTGCTCCAACTGCTTTAAGGATGCTTATGAAGGCAGGCAATGAGATTATTAAAAAGTATGATTTAAGCAGCCTTAGATATATATGTAGTGTGGGAGAGCCACTCAATCCGGAAGTTATTAAATGGGGACTTCAGGTTTATAATCTGCCTATTCACGATAACTGGTGGCAAACGGAGACCGGTTCAATAATGATAGCCAATTTTCCAAGTCTTCCAATTAAACCCGGTTCGATGGGTAAACCGTTTCCGGGTATCAGCGCGAAGATTATTAATTCAAAAGGCAAAGTACTGGCCCCCGGGAAACATGGCCTTTTGGGTTTAAAGAGCGGCTGGCCATCCATGCTGAGAAAGGTATGGGCAAATGAGGAAAAATATAATGAATATTTTAAAATATCCGGATGGTACACCACAGGAGATACGGCTTATATGGATAATGACGGTTATTTCTGGTTTGTGGGAAGAGCGGATGACGTCATCAATACTGCCGGTCATCGCGTAGGACCGTTTGAGGTAGAAAGTGCTTTAGTTGAGCATAAAGCAATCGCTGAAGCAGGTGTTATTGGAATACCTGATACAGAAAGAAGTGAAATCATAAAAGCATTTATTGTTCTCAATCGGGGATACAAACCATCACCGACGCTTAAGAAGGAGATACAGGGATTTATAAAAAAACGGTTGGCTGCTCATGCGTACCCCAGAGAAATTGAATTTACAAAAGATGTTCCTAAAACAAGAAGTGGTAAAATAATGAGGAGATTATTGAAGGCAAGAGAATTAGGACTACCTACAGGAGATTTATCTACATTAGAAGAGTAATAAGCTACTGATATTAATTAAGCACTCAAGCAGGAACCATCTCCTGACGGAAATCGCCAACGGGAGTTGATTCCTGCCAGATTCTAAAATCCTTATACTCAGAGTTACAGTCTACTGGCGCTATCCATGTCAGTCCGACAGGCGAATGTCCTGGGATCTGGGCCTGGGTGTAGTGTAACTCATACCTGAAGGTTTGAACTGTCCAGCCGATTTTAAACTTCCTCATATTATTATCAGAAATGACTTAACTCCGGCATGCCAAGCGGAATAACATTAAACCCAATTTCAAAAAGATCTTTGTGTGGTAAAGTATTCCTGCCGTCAAAAATGAATGTCGGTTTTTCCATTGATTCAAAAATCTTCTTATAATCTAAAGACTTATAGCACTCCCATTCAGTTAATACCGCAATTGCGTGAGCATTCTTCGCGGCTTCATATGGGTCTGGGCAATATTCAACATTTCCATCAAATTCTTTCAGTTCAATTTTTGCATTCTCAAGTGCTTTTGGATCTGTAATCACGACATTAGCCATTTCATTTAATAGTTTCTTTGCAACATAAATTGCAGGAGATTCTCTTGTATCGCCGGTATTTGCTTTAAAAGCAAAACCGAATAGCGCAATTTTTTTCCCGGCGATGGTATTAAACATTGACTTCAACATTTTCAGGACAAAGCGTTCCACCTGATATTCATTCATTTTTACAACGCTTTCCCAATAATCAGCTACTTCATCCAATCCATAATGTCTGCAAAGATAAACAAGATTAAAGATATCCTTTTTAAAACAAGAGCCTCCAAATCCAACGCTTGCATTTAAAAATTTGGGGCCTATCCTGCTGTCAGTGCCAACTGCATGTGCCACTTCATGTACATTGGCTCCTGTTTCTTCACAAAGTGCAGCAATACTGTTGATTGATGAAATGCGTTGTGCCAAAAAAGCATTCGCAGTCAACTTTGATAATTCTGTACTCCACACATTTGACGTTAGTATCTTTTCCTTACCAATCCATGAAGAATATAACTGAACAATTTTATTGCGTGCTCTTAATCCTGATTCGGTTTCTCTGGATCCGACTAACACCCTGTCAGGGTCTTCAAGGTCTTTAATCGCGGTACCTTCTGCAAGAAACTCCGGGTTAGACAACACGTCAAAAATAATACCCTTTTCATTCGAATTAAGTATTCTTTCCATGGCTTCTGCGGTTTTAACAGGCAGGGTACTTTTTTCCACAATTATTTTACTAGCATCAGACAACTTCAGTATTTGTCGGGCCGTCTTCTCCCAGTATTGTAAATCTGCGGCATACCCTTCTCCATAACCAAACATTTTTGTAGGAGTATTAACACTCACAAATATTATATGAGCTTCTTTGATACTGTTTTCTACATCAGTACTGAAGAACAGATTTTTATCACGCACATTGTGCACAACTTCCAATAACCCAGGTTCGTATATAGGGAGTTCTTCAGAATTCCATGCATCTATTCGTTTGCTATTAATATCAACGACTATCACCTTGTAATCAGGATTTTTCAAGGCAATCATCGCCATCGTTGGCCCACCGACATAACCCGCGCCAATACACAAAATAGTTTTTTCATTACCCATTAATTAATATCTCTTTTACTTTTATTAAATCCACAAAGTGGTATATAACAATATACAATCCGTATATTACAGATTAATCACTGTACAATTATGCATAATTGTTGTCAACTTATAAATTACAGGAAATAATTGAAGTGTGAGTCGGAGAAAAATTAATATTAATACTAACAAAACCTATCTGGGAAAATCTCATAAATTTAGGTTTGATAATTTTTATTAATTTAAATTGGAGTAGAAAACAGAGGAATTGGAAATTATTGTTTCTTTGCCATTCTAATCAGATTTTCTATGTGTGATTGGAACTCAGCACAGCTCTTACTTTTTTCCTTTATCTTTTTAATGGCAAAAATAACGGTAGTATGCCTTTTGTTCCCAAAATATTTTCCTATTTCCTGATACGAGAAGTCTGTAAGTTTTTTTGCCAGGTACATACATATCTGGCGGGCAAGCGCGATATTCTTTGATTTGTTGCCGGATTGAATATCATTTCGTGAAACGTTATAATGACTGATCACTACTCCCTCTATATCCTTTAAAGTAATGCATTTTTTATTATTGTACAGTTCGCTGAGGGTTTCAGTAGCCAGCTTGAGATCAATCTTTACCTTATTTATGTTCGCGTAAGCCATTACCGTGGTTATTGCGCTCTCCATTGACCTGACGCTATCATTGAACTTTTCAGAAATAAATTCAAGGACGTTATCAGGAATCCTTCTTTTCGTTTTCTCCGTCTTAGATCGTAAAATCTGTATTGAGGTATTAAACCCGGGCTGTTCAATTTTCGCAATCATCCCTGACATAAACCTGCTGACAAGACTCTCTTTAAGTTGATTCATAAATCTTGGATGCGCGTCGCTTGCAAATACTATTCTCTTGGATAATCCGTGTAAGGTGTTAAAGGTATGAAGAAATTCTTCCTGAACTCCATTTTTATTGGCAAGGAAATGAACATCATCAACAAGGAATATATCTACACCCCTGTATTTTTTTCTGAATGATTCAAGCCTGCCGCCTTTAAGAGCATAAACAAATTCATTTGTCCAATTCTCAGCAGGCATATAAACAGCACTTACGGAACCGGATTCTGTTTTTAATCGGTTCCAAATACCCTGAAGGAGGTGGGTCTTTCCTACACCAATAGACCCATGTATGAAAAGCGTATTAAAAGCTACAGGTCCAGGTTTTGAAATCTCAAGCGCTGCGGCATAAGCCAACCTGTTACACCCGCCAACTACATAGTTGTCTAACAACAGCTTATTGTTACTTATAAAACCGTTGTCTTGATTTAATGGTTTTTCAAATTTAATATTGCCGGTAACTGCTTTGGTACTTTTCTCAGAATGGCAGTTGTCTTTTACATGAAGATTAATTGAGGGATTAATTTCAGTAATATTCTCTATCAAATCTTTTATCAGAGGTTCATAGTTTTCACTAATCTTTGTCAGGACAAATTGATTTGGCACTCCTATATTTAAAGACCCATTATCGAATGAGATTACGTGGGTATTTTTAAACCACAGATTAAATTGCCTTATGCCAACCTTTGCCTTGATTGCATCAAGAACATTTTGCCAGAGATCCGTAGACTTTTTTGTTGTAGAACAGTTCATGAAAAGTGGGTAACGTCGGAACAGTACAAATTGAGAATGAAAAACTAAAAAATAAAAATAGAGAATTTTTAATTTTTTGAAGCCTTAATGAAACGAAATATTATCAAAATCAAACTTTGTGTCAAACTTAAAAAGATAATATTTCATTATATTTCTTTGGTAAATAATTTCAAAATCCATAAGGCTTTTGATATCAATAAGATTGAGGTTTAATCTTCAATGAAATAACTTTTTTTAAATTTTATTGAAATATTTACTATTTAAAAACATTATGTATAAAAAAATAAACTTCTTTTTTGCAGATTTTGTTATTTTAAATATGAACAACATAACATGTTTACACAAGCGTATTTATATAAACTGCTCTCCATGTCTATAGGTGCTCCTCCTTATAATCTTCATGTTTTTTGATTGTGGATAACTTGTGGATAACTTGTGAATTTAAAAATGCGATTATTTCGAACCTATAAAATTATCAAGATTATTTAAATACTAAATAAATTAATAATTTAACCTGAGAGTAAAGATATTTGTAATCCTGACCGAAAACCATTAAACGTTTTTATACAAAAAGTAATTAATATAATCGGCTAATAAACAACAGTAGTTATCTGGATCGCAAATTTTACTGACATGCTCAGATTTTGTCTATTGTGGAAAACCCTTTGTCAAATACAAAGTAAATATTCTGTTACTCATTTTTACTTTACATATTTGAAAAGTTTTTTTACCATTAGCACCTGATAATTATTTCATACAGCATTTATTTTTTTATGAGGTTATGGCAAAATATTTTGTAAAACGTAAACTCCAGTGCCCTGGTGACGGTTATGAGATCAGTATGTCTGTCTGTAGAGGCAGGCAGAGAGTACTTTATCCTAAATGTCCTGTTTGTCGCCATAGAGATAAGTCTATTAGTACATCTACAGAAGAGGTGGAGGAGTATACGCCCATGGACACCGGTACAAGGAAGATTTTGCAATTATCTACGAATCAGGATGAGGCAATCAACCGTTTGATATTTAAATGTTATGATATACGAGGTAAATATCCGGAACAATTGGACGAATATACTTCTGAGAAGATAGGAATAGCAACAGTGCTTTTCTTAAAAAGCATAAAAGAGGATATTAATAACATTGTAGTGGCAAGAGACATCAGGCTCTCATCGAATGCATTAGCAAGCTCCCTGATGAAAGGTATTACTAAAGCAGGAGTAAATGTCATTGATATTGGAGAGGTGTCTACAGATACTACTTATTTTGCTGTAGGCAGTTGTAATTACGATGCTGGAATTATGGTTACTGCGTCAAATAATCCATCAAATTATAACGGATTCAAACTATGCCATGAGCAGGCTATGCCCATCAGCTTTGATACAGGTTTATCTACTATATCAGAAATAGCAAGACAAACTGACTTACCTGTCTCTGAACATCACGGTAATATTATTGAGAAAGATATAATTAATGAATACAAAAAATTTATCCTTAGCTTTGCCACACATCTGAAACCATTAAAATTAGTGATAGATGCGGGAAATGGGATGGCGGGAAAGATGATACCTATCATCTTCAAAGATCTTCCTTGCAAAATAGTACCGTTATTTTTCAAACCTGACGGGTCATTCCCAAACCACGAGCCAAACCCTTTAGATAGCAGAAACCTGAGTGATTTACAGTCCAAGGTACGTGAAACCGGAAGCAACCTTGGCGTAGCATTTGATGGTGATGCGGACAGATGTGTCTTTGTAGATGAAAACGGCCGGGAAATAGGATGTGATATAATTGCGGCTATAATAGCGCGGAAACTTCTGCAGAAGGAAAAAGGGGCTACAATTTTATATGACCTGAGATCAAGCAGGATTTTGCCTGAAGAGATCAAAAAGGCTGGTGGAAATCCGTACCGGGAAAGAGTCGGTCATTCTCACATAAAGGCGATCATGAGGGAACAAAATGCCGTTTTTGGAGGCGACTTATCCGGACATTACTATTTCAGAAAAAACTACTTTGCGGACTCTGCACTAATTGCATTGATAGAAGTTTTAAACATTTTGAGTGGTAGAAATGTGCCAATGTCTAACCTGATTGCGCCTCTGAGAAAATATTGCTCAACTGGAGAAATAAATTTTAAGGTTGAGGATAAGGATAAAAAGATAGAACAGATTGCCCAACACTTTAAAGATGGCAAGGTTGATTATCTGGATGGAGTTACTATTGAATATAGTGATTGGTGGCTTAATGTAAGAAAATCTAATACTGAACCGTTACTCAGATTGAATCTGGAAGGAAAGACAAAGGAAATAATGGAACATAGGAAGAAACAGGTGATAGATATTATTGAGAGAGAATAAACACCAAAGAAACAAACTCCAGTCTTTTGATCGTTATTTTCAGGTGTGTATGGGGCGAACAGAAGACAAAAACCTGCCGATTATACTAACGGGTTTAGATTTGTTTGTAATTGTGAGTTATTACAAAGGGTTTTACGCCCTTGGATGAAACTTCTGATGTGTGGACTTAAGATGTTTCCGGTCGATGTGTGTGTAAATCTGGGTAGTAGAGATATTGGAATGCCCGAGCATCTCCTGTACTGATCGCAAATCCGCTCCTCCTTCCAGCAGATGTGTCGCGAACGAATGTCTTAATGTGTGTGGAGAAATGTTTGAACGAATCCCTGCCTTCATGGCATACTTCTTCACGATGCTCCATATGTTCTCGCGCCTCAACTTTTTACCTGTTCTGGACAGAAACAGTATAGGTTCATCGTTTTCTATTTTTGAAAGTACGGGGCGCACCTCCTGCAGGTATCTTTTGATCGCCTTTGCCGCTTCCGAACCCATAGGTACGATACGTTGTTTAGAACCCTTCCCCTGACACCTGATAAAGCCATAATCAAGGTTTATCCAACTCACTTTAATTGACGCGACTTCAGAAACCCTCGCACCTGTGGCGTACATAAGCTCCAACATCGCCTTATCCCGTATTCCGAGCTTATCATTACCGTCCGGTGCCTGAAGCATCTGCTCTATCGCGTTATAATGAAGCACTTCCGGCAGATGTTTCCGGAGTTTAAGTGTACTGACAGATGACATTGGATTTACAGAGATCTTTCCTTCCATAACCAGATATTTATAGAACATTTTTATAGTAACGAGACATCTTGAGATAGAATTTTCAGTAAGTCCTCTCTGTTTCTCGCTTTCTATAAAGCCTACTATCATTTTTGCGTGTAAATCCTGAAAATGTTTAACATTCGCATCCTGTAGATAGTTTGAGAAATTGTGCAGGTCTCCCTTATACCCCTTAATTGTATTTTCAGAAAGACCGCATTCAACGATGAGATAATTTAGAAATGATTCTACTAGTGGTTCATCTATCATTTTCAACGATAAACGCCAGATTTGCAATGTTTTCAACATAGAGTTCGTTCACTTTTTTGACTAACAAGAGTCTGTTATTCTTTATATTTTCATCCTCTACATTTACAAAAACCTTTTCAAAGAAATCATGGATCGGTTTTGCAAATGCCTCATTATATGCAAGTGAAAACTCTTCATATTTCCCTGTAGGGAAATACGCAAGCAGGTTCTCTTTTTCCTTATTATATACAGCCCACAATTTACGCTCTTCTTCCTCTTCCAGCAGATCTTCATTTACTTCTCCGTGGATTGTACAATTTTTCCCTATATTGAATGTTCTCTCTACAACTGCCACAAGCTTTTGCCAGATGGTAGTTTTGGAAATCTTTGTGATAACCTCTAATCTACATAAGAGATCAGATATATTGTCAAAACCCGACTTCATTGCGGATTCAATGATGTCGTAACGATAGCCTCTCTCAAGATAGGTGTTATTTATCCTGTCCTTAAGAAAATCTATTATCTGTCCATAAACCTTACTACTGTCGCCATCAGGGCATACGTTAGTCAGGTTTGACAATGATTTCTCAAAAATATCTTTTAATGATAAACAGAGACTTTTCTTTTCCAGGATACGTATAATTCCCTGTGATTGCCTTCTGAGCCCGTAAGGATCTTGAGAGCCTGTAGGAATCAGACCTGCCGCGAAACATCCGGCAATAAGGTCAAATTTGTCAGCCAGGCTGAGTACGGTGCCAATCTCGGTCTCCGGCAGTATATCATCGGCATATCGTGGTAAGTAATGTTCTGCAATCGACTGGGCCACTTCTTCATCCTCACCATGTTCAAAAGCATATTCACGACCCATAATTCCCTGTAACTTGGGAAACTCACCTACCATCTCTGTCAAAAGGTCTGTTTTACATAAACTTGACGCACGTTTGACCAACGCCAACTTGTCAGAAGAAAAACCCAGCGTCTCAGCAATAAAACATGCCAGGTCGCCAATCCTTTTACTTCTGTCCAGATAACTTCCCATATCTTCATGAAATACAACCCCTTCCAGATCCTTAAGCCTGTCATGAAGAGTTATCTTCTTGTCCTCATTCCAGAAAAAGTTTGCATCTGCAAGTCTTGCCCGTAAAACACGCTCATTGCCCTTTTTGATAATCTCGCCATCAGCAGAATCTCTGTCGGTAATTACAATAAACTCAGGTAACAGCTTACCGTCTTTATCCTTAACAGGAAAATACCGTTGATGGTCCTTCATCGAGGTTACAACAACTTCTGATGGGATTGCCAGGAACTCATCTTCGAAACCACACTTTACCGCACCAGGAAACTCAACAAGGTTTGTTACCTCGTTAAGTAATTCTTCATCTTTCATAGTAGTGTTGTAAACGGAAAGAAGAGAGTTTATCTCTTTCCTGATAATCTCTCTTCTTTCCTCGATCTCAACTATTACCTTTTCGCTCTTTAACCTCTCTTTATATTTTTCATAATCGGCGCAGGGAATCTCTATAACATTGTCAGACAGAAACTGATGGCCGTTTGTACTACGTCCTGCTTTTATACCGTTTAATTCGAGGTTGACTATGTCTTTATCAAAAAGTGCCATAATTGTGCGTATCGGTCGTGCAAAATATAATTTATCAGATTTCCATCTCATAGATTTTGGAAAGTTGATTGATGTTATGATAGATGTTAACATTTCCGGTAGTAGATCAAATATTTTCTTCCCCTCTATCTCTTTAACGGCAAAGCAATATTCCCCTTTGGATGTGTCCTTAACTATCATATCTTCAGCTTTTACACCCTGTGAACTCGCAAAGCCGACAGCCGCTTTCGTTGGCACTCCTGATTCATCAAAAGCAACTTTTGCTGAAGGTCCCTTTATCTCCTGAACAATATCCTCCTGGTTCTGTGGTAAACCGCTGGCAAATAACACCAGGCGTCTAGGTGTACCGGTAGTATGTATAGTGTCAAAACACAGACGGTTCTTCTTAACCTGCTCCGCAAACAACTCTTCCATTTGTTTAAGAGCAGGAACGATATAACCTGCCGGTATCTCTTCAGTTCCTATTTCTAATAACAGATTTGACATAATATTTTAAACTCTTTCTAATTTTATACTCGTACCATCCCGCACACTCTTAAATATATCAACATCACCTTCAACCTTGCCAACAATATTAACAGCACTGGCAGGACGTATCTCATCACCCTGACTGGCCGGTGTCGGGCCAAAGAATATACAGAAGGCCTTTCCCGTTGGCCAGTAACCCAAATCACCTTTTTCAACTACCTCTTTTGCTGTTTCATCTAGCGGTGAATCTACTGGAATGTCAAAATATATTTCATCTCCCCATGTATTTACACTGTTCTCAATGGGTAAAGCATCCCAGATAGCGTCAGACGTATTACTGCTTGAAAGCCCTGCGACGGCAGAAACGTCACATGTAATTATCCTGATCTTTCTCATTGCCGTCTCATGTTTTTAATAAAAAAGAATATTGCTGCAGCAAATAGCATAGAAAACGTAATTGTATTACGCTTCGAATATTCTATAGTACCAGTAAAATTAAAAATTATCAATGTTAAGGACAACGCCATCAAAACACCGGCCATCAGCATTAACAACCTGTTTCTATTATTCAGTATATCCAACGCGCTTACCCTCCCAAATTCTTGATGTTTTTTAAAATCGCCCCACTTATCCGAAATAACCCATAAGCTGTCATCCCTGAACACTCAAATCTCTAATCAGAGGTTATAGCCGTTAATTATAGTTTTTCTGGAAACACCTGATCAATCTATCATAAGTTAAAAACCATTACAAGGAATATCGTTTATATAGGTTTAATCTGAATTGAGCAATCCTGAAACATTATCAGGTAAGTGGTTAAAAGTAGCGTTTGTTTCCCAAAAGAGCTACAGAAAAAGACTGCCTGGTAAATATGCGACTTTTTTTTGATGAATGACCGTCCAATTAAATTAACGTATATGAATGTCAAAGTTGGAGACGTTGAGATCCTTCGGTTGTTACTTCCTCAGAATGACATGCTGACTTGTCATTCTAATGTAGCAAAGTGGAATGAAGAATTTATCTTTGAGAATAATACCAAAAAGTACTTGAGTTTTATGGACTATTTTACTACTCATACAACCATTAAAAAAATTCTCTCTTCAAAGAAAACAGAATTTGGATTAGAAGTTCTGAGGAGAACACCTATCCATTTTATTATTTGCTTAGACTTTGACGGAATAAAAGACTCTCCTGAAATAGATTATGGTTGGAAATTATTGTCTAAGACTCTTGAAACGATGAAAAATTATGCCGGTAAAGCGGGCGCAGAACTCTATGTTGTTTTTATTCCGTTTGAGTTTCAGAGTTCAAACATACTTTATGAAAGATTTACAAGAAAATACGGTAAGGATCCGTCAAGTATTGATTTAGAAAAACCAAACAGGCGATTAGCTCAACTATGTGAACGCTTCGATATCGCCTGTCTTGACCTGTTGCCCGCAGTGAAAAATGCTGTATCTAAGGGTAATCAACTCTATTTTATCCGTGACGGACACTTGAATGTTGATGGTCATAATTTTATTTACCGAATTTTGATACCTGAAAAGGTTTTTAGAAAAGAAAAGGTGCTGAATGCTTTTTAACTCTCTTCATTTTATATTCTTTTTTCCAATAGTGGTATTGCTGTATTATTCTATACCGCAGCGTTGGAGGTGGGTGCTTCTTCTACTGGCAAGCTACTATTTTTATACCCGCTGGAAAGTTAATTACGCAATTTTGCTTGTAGCTTCCACAATAGTGGATTATATAGCGGGTCTACTCATGGTCAGGTTTCCTGAGGGTGGGATAGAAAGAAAGGGTTTATTAGCCACAAGTCTGGTGACCAATTTAGGGCTGTTATTTACGTTCAAATATTACAATTTTTTGAATGCAAGTTTGCAGGGATTATGTGACAAGTTTGATATTATCTACAATGTACCCCAATTGGATATTCTTCTGCCTTTAGGTATATCATTTTATACATTTCAAACCATTAACTATACCATAGACGTGTACCGTGGTCACATTGAACCGGAGAAACATCTGGGACGTTTTGCAGTTTATGTGGCATTTTTCCCGCAGCTGGTAGCTGGTCCTATTGAAAGGCCTCGCATTTAATTCCCCAATTTCTGCAAGACCATCAATTTAATTACCAGCGCCTTGTCAGTGGGTTCAGAATAATGCTTTGGGGGTTTTTTCTGAAAGTAGTTGTGGCTGATCGTTTAGCTGTCTATGTCGACTCTGTTTACAGTGCTCCGCATCAATTTTATAGAGCACCGCTCTTGCTGGCTACTTACTTCTTTGCTTTTCAGATATATGCTGATATTGCCGGATATTCTGCGATTGCGATCAGCTCTGCAAAGATAATGGGTTTCGATCTTATGGAAAATTTCCATTATCCTTATTTAGCTGCTTCAGTCTCTGAATTCTGGAAAAGATGGCATATTTTACTATCCACCTGGTTTCGGGATTATGTATATAAGCCTTTGGGCGGCAATCGTGTATCTAAATCTCGCTGGATATATAATATTATGGCTGTATTCCTTATCAGCGGGATGTGGCATGGCGTGAACTGGACATTTCTGGTTTGGGGAGCAATACATGGCCTCTATTTGATAATATATATGCGAACAAAAAAACTACAGGCTAAAATATTGAATATTATTGGTATAGAAAACTCTCCCGGATTAAAAAAATAGTAGCTGTATTTCTTACCTTCCACCTGGTACTTGTAGCGTGGATTTTTTTCAGGGCTAATTCTATTAGAGATGCGGGTATTATCCTCTCAAATATGTTTAGCGGTCTCCCTTATGACATCTATAGGATTCTGACAATGGATTTGAGAGGTGTTTGTAAGATTCACTCATACTCATAAATATAACCGGATTTGAATGTTGTCTTAGTCTGGCGCTCATATTGATTGTAATGATGCATGATACTATGCGCGGCATATTACGCTTACACCAGAAACTGGGGCAGAACACAAGGTATTATCTCCGTATGGCCTATTACGATGGATTGATAATTGCGTTGATACTTTTGGGTGTATATGGGAAAAAACAATTTATCTATTTTCAGTTTTAAAACTTGTGTTGCAAAACGGTTTTTTGCCAGATTATTCTTTAGAGATCGCATCAATAATAATCAAGAATTGTCAAACTTAGTCTCTTAACAAAAATATTTTGATCAATTATGGCAAAGAAAATCGAATTTCCCTGCCCTACAGATTGGGATATCGGAAATTCGAAATAAATACAAAACCCAAATGCTAAAATCTTAAACATTCAGTGTTAAACATATTTTTTGTTTAGAACATTTGTTTCTTTGACATTCGGATTTCTAGTTTTCCAGTTTATCTGGTTAGGTTGTAGTAACATTACGATAGAAAAACAGAATATAACAGGAGAGAACTATCAATAAGCCAGGCGTGAATAGAAATAAGGGAATAAATGGGCCCACTAGGACTCGAACCTAGGACACACGGATTATGAGTCCGTTGCTCTAACCAACTGAGCTATGGGCCCCGAAATGATCAGTACTCTTAATACTCAAGTATCTTGTAACAAAAAAACTACAATACAAGAGTATGAGTTTATCAATTTTTCGGTCTGGTTTCAAGTGTTTTGTTTTTCTTAAGTTATGCTGGAAGTCGAGAGGGCTTTTTCTCTTTTTTACTGTCTGGATCTTTAGTTCTCTTATAGGTGTATTATTTGCTTTGATTTTCATTCTGATCTTTCTGATTTGAGAAGTAAATCTGGGTTTTCTTACCAATCAACGTATATTCAAACAATTGCATCCTGCATATAATTAAAAGCAGGCATCAGCTCTCTTCTTTAGTAAGGCAGTTGGTAGAACTAAGCATGTTTTCCCTGGTTTGCTTCCTCTTTAGCCCCCTATATAATGGGGAGAAAAAGTTCCTAATTTGATAGTATAAATACCAGAAAGGGGCCAGAAATGCAGAGACGTTTATTAAAGAGTTATAGTGAAGAGCAGAAAGAACAAGTAGTAAAAGAATGTATTGAAACTAATAATTATGGTGCGGTATCCAGTAAGCATGATATACCGGTAACGACGATTTATGGATGGATCAGGAGGTATAAGAACAAGTAGAAAAAAGAGAGCAAGAGAAACGTAAAAGAGTTGGAAACCGAACTAAAGGGTGTGAAATTAGAAAATGAGATATTGAAGGAACTTTTAAAAAAAAGCCACCAACTCTGGCTGAAAGATTAGTAGTCAGTAAGATATTTATAGATGGAGGAAATAAAACTCAGCAGGTAATAAAGTACAGTGGAGTACCAAACGCAACCTGGTACAATCACGTAAATAAGAAAGGAACGGATAAGAGACAGGAGAGCAGAGGACGTCCTCTGCCAGGATATTCATTTAATCAAAAAGGAGAAAGAGTATACGATGAAGCAATACTATGTGCTTTGAAGGCTTACAGAAGTAAGATTGAGTTTGTCAATGCCGGAGGTTATCACAAACTAAGTCATTATTTGTGGAGAGATTATGGTTACATAGTGAATCACAAGAAGGTATACCGTTTATGCAAAGAGAACAAATTATTGTTGCCCAGAAGAAAGAAGGTGTCAAAGGTAAAAGGTAGGCGTATATGCCAGAACCGTACGATAAGTAAGCCGGATGAGCTATGGGAATTGGATTTGAAATATGGATATATACATGGTGAAGAGAGATTTTATTTCATATTAATAATAATAGATGTATTTGTACGCTATGTAGTGAATTACCACATAGGTCTGAGTTGTACAGGCAAAGACCTGGTACTGGCATTAAACATAGCTGTAGAGAAGCATAAATTAGATACAAACCAACTGATAATAAGGAGCGATAATGGAAGCCAGATGACCTCAAAGGTGTTTATAAAGAACATGGAAAGTTATAACAATGAGGTAATACATGAATTAATACCACCTGCAACACCAAACAAGAATGCCCATGTGGAGGCATTTAATTCAATATTGGAAATTGAGTTTATGCAGGTGAGATATTTTCATAGTTATGGTCAGGCATATGATGAGACAATAGAGTTTATTGACAAATACAATACTGAGAGAATACATGGGTTGTTGAACTGGAACACGCCAATAGAAGCCCGTAAGGCGTATTTAAACGGTGGCAACCTGGGTTAAATGTGATGTCCTCTTTCATTAAGCACGTCCATGTGTTGGTATGACAAGGACCGGACAAGAAGAGCCGTGCAATACTCCCTCACTTACACTACCAATTATCAAGTTATGTACAGTGCCATGGCCGTGGGAACCAACTACTATCATATCAATTTTTAATTTATTAGATTCACGCAAAATAACTTCAACCGTTGCACCTTGAACACAAAGAGATGTTGTATCAATTCCGGATGCGCGAAAATTATCTACCTCTTTTTGCAGTTTCTCTCGTTCTTCGTGTAATTCCTGTGCAATTTGATCACGAACGGTCTGTGGCCCAGGCTTATAACCAACAAAATCAGGTTCGGGTTCAGCAACATGCAGTATCCATACTTTTGCGGAAAAAGCCAAGGCCATAGTTTTTACCTTAGACAACACCTTTTGCGAAGCACTGGATAAATCAACTGCAACTAAAATGTTCATTTACCTTCTCCGGTTTGTCAAAAAAGTCTATTAATTATATTAATAGATACACAACGACGCACATAGGGATTTTGCAAACGATTCATCCCTGGTCATGTTCCACTCTCGAAGCGGTGCCACAACGACGCACATAGGGATTTTGCAAACCCCACGAAATTCACAAAAAATACTTTAATGTATTTCGTGATTTTCGTGGGGAATCGCTAGTTATTAGGTATTATCCATTCTTTGTATCGTTGAATATGTCGTTGGCTTCCTGAGGATTTGCACCTTTATGGATAATTGCATGCAGGGCCTTAGCCATCGCTACAGGATGCTTATGCTGCCAGATGTTTCTCCCAAGGTTTAAACCGATGGCTCCCTTTGTCATTCCGTCATGGACGAACTCAAACACCGGAAGTTCAGTATCAAACTTTGGTCCGCCTGCTATAACTATTGGAACAGGACAGCCTTCAGTAACTTTTTCAAACTCTTCACACCAGTAGGTTTTAACTACCTTGGCGCCAATTTCTGCAGCGATTCGACAGCATAGTGCAAGGTATCTAGCGTCACGTTTTTCCAGCTCTTTTCCGACAGCAGTAACTGCCATTACCGGAATACCGTACTCTTCGCACTCGTCTACGAGTTTTCCAAGATTAAGAAGTGTCTGGCGCTCGTAATCGCTTCCAATAAAGACAGACAGACCTACACCGGAGACATTGAGCCTGACAGCGTCTTTTATCGAAGTAGTAAGCCCCTCGTTTGCCAGATCTCCTCCAACCACGCTGGTACCTCCGGATACTCGAAGGATGATCGGTTTGCTGTCATCCGGGTTTATGGCTGCACGCAAAACTCCTCTTGTGACAAAAAGCGCGTCGCAGTATTCAATAATCGGTTTAATGGTCTCTCCGGGTTTCTCCAGATTATTTGTGGGTCCCAGGAAATACCCATGATCTATAGGCATGAACATACATTTGCCGTCAGATCCCATTATCGAAGAGAGCCTGTTTTTCATTCCCCAATCCATTTCTTCACCTCCATAATTAAAATGTTATTTCGTATATTTATCAATTTAATGTATAAGATTCAGTGTTGATAACGCTTCTACTATGCTCAGTGTGACGTCGTTCAGAACTCACAGTGTGACGTCATCCTGAGCGGAGTCGAAGGAAGTTTTCATTGTACTCGATATCTAGTTCGTTTCTTAAGCTTTACTCAGAAAAAACTTCCTTTTTCATATAAGACGGAGTGATAGCATAGGAAATTCAATTTGTTCTGTCAACGGAAAACCCATCATATTATAATACCTCAAAAGGAAAAAATTTTCACGTAGAGCCGCAAAGAACGCAAAGAGAAAAAAAGGCTTTTATCTTACAATTTCTTTTATTGTGATTTTTTGGTGATCTCTGTGGCTTGGCGTGAGAAATAAAGAGGGAAATATAGAAATGAAGACTTCATTTTTCTGAACTTACTCGTCAGGGTATATTGTTTGCTTTATATCGAGTAACTTATTATTAACAAATAATTTAAACATGGCAAGTACAGGGATTATGACAATTCCATCTTTGCAGGATAACTATGCATAACATATTAGTGTAGTGAGGTTTATCTCTATACAGGAGGGTTGGAAATGAGTCGTTTTTTGTCCGGCAGAATATATATAGTAATACTGATAAGCATTGTAATGGTGGTTGTTTTTGCAACAATTAACCGGAAATATGTTCTTGCCGGTAAAGCAGAGCACTCATTCTATCTTCCCAGTGTTTTTAAGGAAGGCAGTGATGTGCGATCAAGAGAAATACTGTTTACAGCAGAATATCCAGGTGATATTGAGGCTGATGCTTCCTGGGAACCGGAGTATAAAGCATTGACTATAACTCTCTATAACCAGGAAGGGAAATCTCTTGTAAGTAAAAAAGGTAAGAGTCCTGTCCATCTGGTTTACACTTATACTCAAGAGCATTTTAATAAAGCAAAAATTCTGGGCAATTCCTTCAGGGTAGGGATATCACAATCTCCTTTTAAGACGATAAACGGAAGAGTTAAGATTACCACACCGAACAAAAAAGCACTGGAAGAGCATGATTCTATTAACATTCGAGGTCCTTACGGGACTTTTATAGAAGAAGAGGCAGGAGAATAAAAATTATCCTGCCTGATTGAACTAAAGAACTTCCATCGCTCTTTTTTGTTTTTTGGCGGATCTCTTTGAACAGGAGGCTGGAGTCTCAGTGGTTCGTCACACTGTTGGCAGAGTGGAAAGGGCATAGGGCCTCTCAGGATATTCCGCTTCCTTTCGGCAATAACAGAAACATCATCATTGCTCAGGTTACCGATACTTGTAGCACCGGTCAGGTCGTGACAACACGCCAGTACTTCACCTTCCCATGTTACAAAAGTGTGAAATTGAAACAAGCCGCACTTTCCGGAGTCCAACCCAATAGTTTCCGGTTTGTATATTTCCAGGTTCTTCAGGTTTCCTCCTCGTCCGTGACATGCGGTTATATCAGCTCTTATATCCCGCTTTTTCCAGAAACAGAGATAATCTTCCGGCTCATCACTGTTTATTTCAGTCGTTATGCCCGACACTCTCAAACCCGCATTACCACGAGATAGGGCAGCCAATCCCAGTGTCCGTTCTAAAGCATCTTCAAAAGATATCTTTGGGCAAAGTTTTTCAAATACCACTTTTTTTATGCTTGGAAATGAAACGGTAATTGAGTTTGGTCGGGACTCAATAAGCTTGTGTGAGATTTTCTTATTTAATGATTCAGGGTTTATCACTATTCCCACATCACAATTGTTTTCACGTATGCCAGATATCCATTCGAAAACCTCAGGATGAGAAAGAGGATCACCAATACCTGAAAAAGTAATCAGGCTTCCTTCTCTGACAAGCTTCTCTGAAACGACATTGAACACACTTTCTGACATCATGCCTTTCGGTCTGGTGATATCATCTCGCGGACACATTAGACATTCGCTTACGCACCGGTTGGTAAGTTCGATGTCTACAGATACAAATGTCCAGTCAGAAGGCATCCTGTTTTGCCTTCCTGACCGCTTCAAGCCAGGCAGTACCATAACGCTTGTCCGGTTCCAGATAATGTCCTTCACTCCATTCGTTCCAGGACGCAATGAAGGAGAGTTGTGGTTTATTGAATTTCATTGTATAGTTTATTGCGTGGCCAAGAAAATTGGAAAAGAGTGCGGGATTTTCGTTTACCACAACAGGCCACCAGGGATAGCGTTCAGGTTTATGGTAGCCTTTTATTGCGGCACGAGGTGTGGCATCCCAACCGGGTGATACAGATGGAAAGTATGTAAGTCCTGATTTATCAGCAAAGCCTTTCCATTCACGGCTTCGTTTTTTTACCAATTCTGCATAATCCTGCTGGTATTTACCCTTCCAGTCAGGAAGCCAGACATAGTGGCTGATACTGTCAAATCCTGCCTTTTTAAACTCACCAATTTTAGCAGGCGCCGGATTTATTGCCATAAGATGAAGTCCGGGATATCCTTTTTTTCTAAGATAGTCTTTCGCCTTATGGATTGCCAGGGACGCGAGCCCTTCTCCCAACTGTCGTAGAAAAAAAGTACTGTCAAAGATGGAGAACATGGGCATTTCGTTTACACGAAGATAGTTTGGTCTTGAGAAGTATTTTTTCTCAAGATATTTAATCAATTCCACAAAATCATCCGGGTCTGTGTAAACAAGTCTGCCCGGACCAATTTCGGGACTGGAATTGTGTTTAACCGGAAGAATTCCACGTGGCATACGATTTGCCCACATCAGGGTAAAAGGAAAGTTGTCACCACTATCCATACCGAGAAATCCCTTATCCAATGCGGCGTCGAAAACACGTTTTCCTCGAGACCAGAAAAAACCATATACAAAGAAGTCCACACCGTATTTACGGGCAAGTCCTACCTGTTTCTGAACGGTAGAGGGGACTGAATCATCGTAAGGCCCATCTGCAGGTAATCGCGGCTGGTTGTGACCAGGAAAACGTTCCGGCGCTTTCAAGACAAGGTCCCACTCACTCCAGCCCGGTTGGAATTTGCTGTCCCGTTCATCACATGCGTGCCAGCCCGGATATACATACGCGCCGATTTTTGTATTATTTATTGAATAGTTCAACCTTTTATATCCTTTCAGACTAAAATGCAAAGTTCAAATGTCGATATTGCATATAGTTTTAATTTGTATCATTTTCTTCTCAATTATTCCATTTTTTTTCAGTCGTGTCGGGTTAGGTTTTTGCGGATACCATTTTTATCATATCAGAATTCCTTTATCGGGTATCCGGGTGGTTCGTTCAATCTGGATACCCGCTTAAAGCATGCCTCCCGGAATAGGTACCCGTTCACGTCCGAACGGATTGCCGACCTGACTGCCGGGCTGGAATGAAAATTTTGGAGCATTAATTTGTAATACGCAAAAATCTAACCGGATGTTTCTGAGGTAAACTGACTCATTTTTTCATGGTTGACAAATAAAGAGGTAGTAAATAAAATAACAGGGATTGCAATGCTTTGTGCTTGCAAGGGCAAACATTATTAAATGATTAACTCTGGTCTTGTCATATAACGGGGGTGTTGGTGTCGGGGAAAAGCCTTGACAGTAAATTACCCAGTTTTGGGCTTATCTGGGTAGCTTCGCCACCGAACACCCCTTTTTGTTCGCTCGTTTTTGAGTTCATAGTATTGGAAATTCAAAAGTAAAGATTCTTCCCCGCCTGCCATTAGTCTGGCAGAGGTTGTTCCTTCCTCAGAATGACTTGCAGTAAGTATAATTCTGAATAGAGCGAAGCAGAATGAAAAATCTTATTTATCAATATATTTTGTATATTATCAAATCTTTAACCACTCTTTAAAAGGCACTGTTTGTATTTTAAAAGTGCTTCACTACTTGTAGAAACTTCTCGTGAATAATATTAAACTCATTATCGAGTATGACGGTACGAATTATGCTGGTTGGCAGCAGCAGATGAACGGAATTACAATCCATGAGAAACTCAGAAAGGCTATTGAGAGAGTTGTTAACGAAGAGATAGATCTTCATGGCTCTGGTAGGACGGATGCCGGTACCCATGCTATTGGCCAGGTTGCCAATTTTAAAACGAAATCAAATATTACCATCTATAATTTAGTACAGGCTATCAATACTTATCTTCCGAAAGATATCGTAGTCAAATCAGCGAAAAAAGTTCCTGATAAATTTCATTCCCGGTATAGCGCAAAATCCAAAATTTACCGTTACACTATTTTAAACAGGAAAAACAGAAATGCTATTGGCAGGGATTATTGTCTTCATTACAGTATGCATTTAGATGCTGAGAAGATGCAGAAAGCATCAAAGGCCCTGATAGGCAAGCATGATTTCAGCGCATTTAAATCAAAATCAGAAGCTATCAGTAGTGTAAGGACTATAATAAGGCTGGAGATAAAAAAAAGGGAAACTTTTTGACGTTTACTATAGAGGCCGACGGGTTTCTATACAAAATGGTCAGGTCAATTGTTGGCACGTTGATTGAAGTTGGCAGGGGGAAGATGACGCTAACAGAGTTTAAGAAGATCGTAAAATCCGGGGTCAGGGCAAAGGCGGGGAATACTGTTTCGGCAAATGGTTTGTGCCTTTTGAAGGTCAAGTATTAGCGGTACTGTTTGGGATACAGTTTTAGCTTGCTAATCAAGAAAGACATCTGTTAGAATCGATGGCCAATCAAAAAGTGAATCTTAATGGCGTTACAGTGAGGATAATATGACAATTAGTATTCAGGATTTTTCTGAAATAGACTTAAGGGTAGCAGTGATAAAAGCGGTAGAAGAACACCCTAATGCGGACAAGCTATTGGTATTAAGGGTTGACGCAGGGGATGGAGAGAAGCAGCTGGTGGCAGGCATAAAGAACCATTACAGTATGGAAGAACTTGTTGGCAGGAAAATAGTTGTTGTCAATAATCTTGCACCTGCTGTTTTAAGAGGTGTTGAAAGCCAGGGTATGCTCCTTGCCGCAAGGGATGGTGATGATGTAGTACTGCTCACTACAGAGAAAGATGTTGGGCCCGGTTCCAGGGTCCAGTAAAATAACTAGAATAGTGCGTATATTCTTAAGTTTTCTATATAATAAATCATGGAAAGACTCCATAAATTCCTGGCACAGGCAGGTCTGGGTTCCAGGCGTAAATGTGAAAGCTTAATAGAATCAGGTCGAGTATCAATTGATGGTAAACGAGTAACAAAGCTTGGTCATATGATAGACCCGGGCAGGGACAATGTCTATTGTGACGGAGAACTCATAAAAAAGCAGAAAAAGATATATTTTCTTCTCAATAAACCACGGGGATATGTTTGTACAAATGTGGCGAAATCCAGAGATCCCAGGGCTATTGATTTGTTAAATCATATAGAGCAAAGGGTATATACAGTAGGCAGGCTGGATAAAGATAGTGAAGGGCTTATCATAATAACTAACGATGGTGAACTGGCGAATCTGCTTTCCCATCCGAGGTATGGAATAGAGAAAACATATCAGGTAGTAGTAAAAGGAAGGGTTTCAGATCCGGCAATACGGGTTCTTAAACGAGGTGTCTGGATTTCTGAGGGTAAGGCAATGCCTGCCAGGGTGAAAATTATTTCCAGAAGATACAAGCACAGTGCTTTGGAGATAGTGCTAAGAGAAGGTAAGAACAGAGAAATCAGACGTATTCTTGCTAAAATAGACCATCCGGTGATTTCACTGAAAAGAATTAAAATCGGGCCTTTGAAAATGCATTATAGTCTAAGGGTTGGAAAATACAGGGCATTAAGCAAAGAAGAGGTTAAGAGTTTGTACTCGCTTGCGGTTGTTAATTAGCACTTTAAGCGAACATTAATGATATGTCTGTAGGGTGTGCACTGCCCAGCGTACAGTCAGTTGATTAGTTTCTGTTACAAAAAGAAAAACGGAGAAATATAAATGACGCAGTTGAAGCAGGCAAGGTTAAACAAAATCACGCCTGAGATGGAGAGGGTTGCACAGCTTGAAGACTGCGATGTCGAAACTTTAAGGTCAAACATAGCTGATGGAAAAGCCGTGATTCCATGCAATAAGAAGCATTCGATTAAGAAAATCTGTGGTGTCGGCAAAGACCTCAGAACTAAAGTAAACGCAAACATAGGCACATCGGCTGACTATCACGGAGTGGAAGAAGAGCTGGAAAAACTTCGTGCTGCTGAAGACGCACAGGCAGACACAGTTATGGACCTCAGCACGGGGGGTAATCTTCGTGAAATCAGACAGGAAATAATGAGAAACTGTTCGATTACCATAGGTAGCGTTCCGATATATGAAGCTGCGGTTGATGCTGTTAAACAGAAAAACTCTGTCAGAGATATGACCGCTACAAGTATGATTGATGCGATAAAGCGCCATTGCGAGGATGGAATTGACTATATTACAGTCCATTGCGGCGTCACACAGGGTGTTTTAAAACATCTGGTAGACGATAAAAGAATCTGTGGCGTCGTTAGCAGGGGTGGTTCTTTTCTTGTAGATTGGATATCTTCTCATAAGAAAGAGAATCCTCTTTATGAACAGTTTGATGAAATATTGGCAATTGCGTATGAATACGATGTAACCTTGAGCCTGGGTGACGCGTTGAGACCCGGTGCTTTAGCGGACGCGTTTGACAGAGCACAGGTATATGAATTAAACGTATTGGCGGAGCTTACTCAAAGAGCGTGGGATGCGGATGTGCAGGTGATAGTAGAAGGTCCCGGGCATGTTCCCCTGAATCAGATCCAATCTCAGATCCAGTTGCAGAAAGAACTTTGTAAAGGAGCACCATTTTACGTTCTTGGACCAATTGTAACAGATATCGCTCCGGGATACGATCATATCACCTCTGCAATAGGGGGGGCTATCGCGGCATCCGCTGGAGCTGATTTTCTATGTTATGTAACACCAACAGAGCATCTGGGGCTGCCAAAGCCTGAAGATGTGCATGATGGTGTGATTGCGGCGCGTATTGCAGCACATGCTGCTGATATTGCAAAAGGGATAAAATCTGCCTGGGAATGGGACAGGACGATGTCTCAACTAAGGAGAAAGCGTGACTGGGAAGGGCAATTTTCAACGTGTATTGATCCTGCACATGCAAGGAAAATAAGAGAAAAAGGCACGCCACAGAATATCGACGTATGTTCAATGTGTGCTGAATTCTGTGTTTTTAAAGTGGCAGATGAAAGTCCAGATAATTAAACATATTGATATTGAGGGGCCTGGAACTATAGGCGAATTCTTAAATGACGACGGCATCTCTTATGACGTAATAGACGTTTTCAACGGAGAAGCTTTACCGGATTCTCTTTCTGATACCTCTGCAGTTATTGTACTTGGTGGACCTATGAACGTATATGAAGAGGATAAACATCCGTTTCTAAAACAAGAAAATGAATATTTAAAAGAGGTTATAGAAAATAAGTTACCGGCGTTAGGTTTTTGTCTTGGTGCTCAACTAATCGCAAAAGCAACGGGCGCATCAGTAAAGAAAAATCCTCAAAAAGAGATCGGTTGGTTTAACGTATCTTTGACTGAGAGTGGTTTCGGTGACCCTCTGTTTCAAGGCTTTCATGGAGTGTTTGACGTATTTCAGTGGCATGGCGACACGTTTGATATTCCTGACGGGGCTGTTAGACTTGCCGAGTCAGATCTTTGTCCAAATCAGGCATACAGGGTAGGTAGTAACATTTATGGCCTGCAGTTTCACGTTGAAGTCACTGACGAAATGATTTATCAATGGATTGATGCTTATAGAGATGAGGTCGATTCATTAAAAGGTATTGTTGATCCTGACCGGATTATTGCTGATACAAAAATAAAATCTGAGAGTTACAAGGCACAGGCAAGGCTGTTTTGCTCAAACTTCGTTAAAATGATATAGTTTATTAGTAACTATTCGGTTTCAACCATTTTCCACTTGCTTTTAATATCCAACATTTCTACTATAAGCTGTTGTGTATATATTGTTTGCCGTACTATACAATTATGCGCATCGTTAGCCATTAAATAAAATCAGTACTCTTTCATTAATCTACAAATAATAAACCGTTGCTGAAATAGTGATGGATTTCATAAGGGTTGTTAACTGTTTTTATGATAACTCGATACCGGCAATATTTAAGACAAGACACCTTGTTCTTTTTCTAATGATAATATAAGGAAGATCTATTTGTGGAAACTATACGAAATCTAGTGTTGAGCTGTCTGGATGAATTTTCTATTGATGATGATAAGCTTATCGCTGAGCTTAATTGCATTATCGACAAATTTGGCGACGAGGTGTGTCCGGTTATTTTCAGTGTATTAACACATCTCGATTTAACGCCTGATCAGGCAAAAGATTATTGGAAACAGGTTGTCTCTCATAGAAAAAGCATGAGTGAATCACTGGGTTGGGGTGTCAACTTGAGAACCGCAATTTGTGACTACTTTTGCACAATTAATAAATCCATGAAAAATCCTATAATAATTGAGATATGCGTCCTGGAAGATGCGCTATATTCTTTGAGATACGATAGCCTTACGGGTCTTCATTCCCGACGTACTTTTGATGAAATATTTTTGCGTGAAACGGAACGTGCTAATCGGTATGGACAGGAGTTATCAATTTTGTTTTTTGATATTGATGATTTTAAAAAAGTAAATGATGCCTTTGGGCATTTGGCAGGTGATAGTGCCCTGGAGCATGTTGCGCGGATAGTTATTGGAGGAATACGAGCTATAGATATTGCCGCACGATATGGGGGTGAAGAAATTGTAGTTATTCTTCCACAAACAGGAAAAGCTGATGCTTTTGTAGTGGGAGAGAGGATCCGTGAGAAGGTGGAAAATACAAAATTTGACTATAAAGGCCAGTTAATCAATTTGACAATTAGTGGAGGTGTGGCAACATTGCCAATAGATGCAACTGATGCAGAATGTCTATTGAAAAATGCTGATATTGCTGTTTATAAAGCGAAAGAAGCAGGTAAGAATAACGTTGTAATTTACTCAGAGAACAGGCGACGTTTCATTCGAGTGGATTTTATCACTGACCTTCGCGTTAAGGAAGTCTATTCTGAAGAGAACATCGTTGCCGGTGAAACAAAAAGTTCAGACCTGAGTGCTGGAGGGCTTCTTTTTAAATCGGACTATTCTATAGATATAGGCACTAAAGTACAACTTCAGATACCCACTGGTATATCTGATAACCCACTTTTAATTATCGGGACAGTTGTCCGTGTTGAGAAATTCAATTCCAATCAATTAGATATTGGGATTTCATTCATCGAAGTTGATAATGCCGTTAAGAACGATCTTTCAAAATATATCCGGAAATGTATATGTGAGAAAAAAACATTAGACAAAAAAGTCAATAATAAGCAATTATAATCATTGACATTATGACTTGTCACATTTAGTATATTTGTGCAAAACATACACATTTTTGTGATTGACGATAATATAATTACAACATTAAGAGATTTATTGATATATAAATGATGTTTAAATAAATAAGAGGAAAGAATTATCACAAATACAATTTGATGGTACTATTTTAACTTAATAAAGCATATCAGGAGGTTAAAATGCCGTATGACAAAGAATTGGATAAATGTGTTTTCGCAAAATCCTGGGAAAATGATCAAGAGAGATTGACTGCAAGTATTTTTTCCTATAATAAGGGAACCAAAAAACTGCAGCTTACCAGAGAGAACAAAAACAGTCAGGGGCAGCTCAGATTCGCTAAATTGGGGAGATTAACGAAAGATGAGATTGAAGCTCTTCTCCCATTAATTAATGAAGCCGCCAGTCATATGGATTAGATCTGAAAATTGATTAGCAAATTATTTACTAAAAAGCTTTACCTTGTCAAGGTCGGTTTATAGTGATAATCCATTAATGTGGTCATCTGGCAGGGGTAAAGTGTGACGGCGTTTAAACAGAGTTCTATTAAAGCCTTATTTGTTCTTCCCGTCAGTAGCGCAAGATGCTTGCCCGAAAAGTTACCTCGTCTGAACCAGAATGATTGTCGCCTGTCAGTGTTGGGTATGTCGGGGCAGGTAATCAAACTTATCATATCCAGGCAGATTTAACCTCGCTGATAGTGTTATAAACAAAATAAGCCAGGTGAAAAATATCACCATTTGCCGGGAGTTGTCCGGTTCTGTAATATACAAAGAGGATAATTTTTTTTCTTACATAAATTGCCTATAAATTTCTGATTAAGTGAAAACTGAAAGATGATTAGTGATCCAGAAGCTTTAAAAAACAATTTGCCGAGAGTGTTTATCAAGACCTTTGGCTGCCAGATGAATAAGCTGGACACGGAGTTGTCAATAAGTTCTCTTGTAAAAAAAGGTTACTCTTTTGCCGAAGATGAGAACGACGCGGATGTTATCCTCTTGAATACATGCAGTGTACGTGATAAGGCTGAACATAAAGTATACTCACAACTGGGAAGTTTGAGAGACCAAAAGGAAAAGAACCCGGCATTGATCCTGGGTGTCCTTGGCTGTATGGCTCAAAACGAGGGAGACAGGATTTTCAAACGTATGCCTCATGTTGACCTTGTTTGCGGAACCAGGATGTTTTCCAGACTCCCAGAGTTACTTGGAGAAATCAGTGGAAACAACAGACAAATTCTGGCTATTGATGAAGACGGAGAGGTGAATTTCGACAGGTTGGTTACTCAGAGACAAAATCAACACAACGCTTTTGTATCCATTATGAGGGGCTGTGATAATTACTGCTCTTATTGTATCGTACCGTACGTCAGAGGGCGAGAGTTTAGCCGGTCCGTTACAGACATTGTTGACGAGGTTAAGAAACTTGCAGATGATGGATGTAAAGAGATTACGCTATTGGGCCAGAATGTAAACTCATATGGAAAAGGTTTGAAAGGGAAAGTTACTTTAGCTAGCCTGCTGAGAGAACTTGACCCAATAGATGGTATAGAAAGAGTTCGTTTTGTTACCTCACATCCGAAGGACATGACTAAAGAGATTATAGAATCGGTTGGAGAGTTATCCACAGTTTGTGAATATTTACATATGCCGGTACAGTCAGGTTCAGATAAAATATTAAAAAAAATGAGACGGCAGTACTCTTCAGCACATTATAAAGGGCTTGTTGATATGGCAAAGTCAATGGTGCCCGGTATTAAGATTGCAAGTGATTTTATTGTAGGGTTTCCAGGTGAAACGGAAGAAGATTTTGAAGATACAGTGAGACTGTTTCATGATGTTCGTTTTCAAAACAGTTTTATTTTCAAATACTCACCGAGGACAGGAACGGCAGCAACAGAATTGATTGATAGCGTGGATGAAGAAATAAAAAAGAGAAGAAATCATATATTGTTAGATTTACAGAAAAAAATAAGTACTGAAGAAAACAGAAAGATGCATGGAAAGTTTGTTGAGGTTATGGTGGAGGGCGGTAGTAAAACGAACGCGGGCAGATTAAGCGGAAGGACAAGGCAGAACCAGATTGTTGTATTTAACCTGCCTGAAGGAACTAAGCAAGCTGATGTCTCTGCTTCCCTGTCGGGAAAACTTGTCAATATTGAAATTGAAGATTCAACGGATTTAACTCTTTTTGGTGTTTTAAGAGATAGTCCCTTCAATAAAATGACTCATTAATTGATACCCTTTTTTTACCCTCAATCCGGTCTGTTCCGCGTTTGATTCAGAGAATGTCAGTTTACTTTTGTTACCTGAAATAGAGCCATAAATGGCAAAAGGTACCGGCTCTGAAGTGTGGGTGCGCTTGCTTATTGGTGTATAATGGTCTGGGAGGACTAGAATTCGAAAGTCATCATGCTTCTTCAGTGCGTCTAGAACAGGACCGACGATTTTTTTATCAATATTTTCAATTGCCCGGATCTTTTCATGAGTATTTCCTTCGTGTCCCGCTTCATCCGGTGCTTCAATATGTATTAAAACCAGATCATGTGTCTCTATCGCTTTGATCGCATATTGTGCTTTCGCGTCATAGTCTGTGTCTAAATATGCAGTGGCTCCAGGCACATCTATAATGTTCCAACCAATATAATTCGCCATGCCTTTTAATAAATCTACACCTGTTATGACTGCGCCAGAGATTCCATGTAACTCCTCAAAAGTTGCTAATGATGGACGCCGCCCCTGTCCCCACAACCAGATCATATTTGCCGGGTTTTCCCCGAGATCAATCCTGACTTTATTTACCTTATGATTTTCAAGTAACTGGTAAGAATTCTGCATTAAGTCCAGTAATACTTCACTACCCTTACCCTTCGGTAAATTTTGTGTTATTGGTTTACCTATGATATCGTGAGGGGGGGTGCAGTCAGCTTCTAGCTCAACATCTCCGCTATAAACCATTAAATTTCTATAACTCTTTCCTGCATAGAATCTTACGTTTTTTCCTGTTGAGCTTTCATTAAGTATAGAGATGATAAGTTTTGCCTCATTGTCCGAAATATGACCAGCACTGAAGTCTTCCAGAATACCATCATTTGCCGTGATCAGGTTACAACGAACGGCCCAATCCTTTTCCCCCAGTTCGATACCCAGGCTTGCAGACTCAAGCGGTGCTCTACCCGTATAATAGACTTCCGGGTTGTAACCTAATACCGAAAGGCAAGCGATATCACTGCCTGGTTTAAATTTTTCAGGTACGGTATTAACGACACCTAAAATTCCATTAGATGATAAATCATCCATATTTGGTGTTCTAGCCGCTTCCAGAGGAGTTCTTCCATTGAGTCTCTCCAATTTATAATCGGCCATTCCATCCGGGATGATGATACAATATTTCATTAAATTTAACCTTTCTACATCCTTATTATTCTAAGATATTCAATATAACAGACACCAGATATTATATCAATACAATTTGAGTGTAAATAACGGTAAAAACACTACTTGCCATTACCATTCATATGTTTTTTCCTTGTCATGTTAAATCCTCTCTGATAATATCAGGAGTTAAATATAAGCCAACAGGTTAATACCGAAGAATGATAAGCTTAAAAGACAAAGATATAATCTCGATATTAGACTTTACGAAAGAAGAGATATTATATATTTTGGAAATATCAGGGAAGATGGAAAAAGAAGATCGCCATGGTATTTTAAGTGGAAAGATACTTGCAAACTTGTTCTTTGAACCTTCTACACGGACGAGACTCAGTTTTGAAGCGGCAATGAAACGGCTGGGAGGAGAAGTTATAGGGTTTGATGATTTAGGTACTACGTCTACCGTAAAAGGTGAATCGTTAAGGGATTCCGTTAAAATTATTGAGGGTTATTGTGATATTATTGTTTTAAGGCATTTTCTTGAGGGTGCTTCACGGCTTACGGCAGACTCAGTAAATATACCTGTTATTAATGCCGGTGATGGGGCGAGCCAGCATCCGACCCAAACATTTGTAGATCTTTATACTATACAGAAATCAAAAGGTGAGATTGAGAATCTGTCGATTGGATTTCTGGGTGACCTGAAATATGGCAGAACTGCTCACTCGCTGGCGTATGCTCTCGCTCATTTTAATGCTGATATGTACTTTATTTCACCTCCAAGTCTCAGAATGCCTAAAGACTATCTGGAGGAGTTGGAATTGAAGAAAGTTTCGTTTCAGGAAGTCAATTCTATATCTGAAGTCAGCGATAAGCTTGATATTCTCTATTGTACAAGGATACAGAAAGAGCGATTTGCTGAACCTGTGGAGTATGAGAAGGTAAGAGGACTTTATAAGCTCAGCAAATCAGTTATGGATGAGCTTAATGTTAAAGACGGCCTTAAAATACTTCATCCGTTGCCGAGAGTGGATGAGATGGATGAAAGCCTTGATTCCACAGAGTACGCGGTATATTTTCAACAGGCCCATAGTGGAGTTCCGGTAAGAGAAGCGCTTTTAGCCTCAGTACTAGGTGTTATACAATGAAAAAACTAGAGGTTTCAGCAATTGAAGAAGGTACTGTAATTGACCAGATCGCAAATAAAAGCACATTCAAGGTTGCCAATATTTTGAACATCCAGAAAATAGAGCAGGTAGTGCTGATTGGTTTTAATTTGTCCAGCAAGAAGTTAGGTAAAAAAGGTATTATAAAAATCGGCGGTAAGCTACTTACACAGGAGGAGGTAAATAAGATATCACTGATAGCGCCGGATGCTACAGTAAATATCATCAAGGGTTCGGAAGTTGTAAAGAAATTTACTGTTGATATTCCGGACTCTATAGAGGAATTTATGAAATGTTTTAATCCTAATTGTGTAAGTAATCATCAGAAGATACTAAGTAGATTCCATGTAATAAACAAAAATCCTATAAGGATAAGATGTCACTATTGTGAACGTCATATGTGTGTGGATGATATTGAGTTGGTTTGACGTAAATAAAAAAGAGAAGAGAGTTAGAAATTAAATTTGGTTTGAGAATGGAGAGAAAGAGATGGCAGAAACAATTGTTGAAAAGAGGCTTAAGAGTAATATTGCTAAAAAGAATTCGATAAGAAATGAAATTGAGAAATATATGAGTGCTGTTTCTCAATGGAAAGAGAAGCTTGCTGATCTGAAGAGTTTTCAGGAACAGACAAAATACGCGGCTTCAATTAAACGCTATGTTTTAAAGATAGAGTGTCTTCGTATAGAGCTAAACCAGATGAATGAAGAGATGGAGAAGCATATCCGTGAGTTGGGAAAGTTTTCTGATTCAGAAGTAAAAGAGTTCTCTTCTAAAATCGAGGAGGAGATTAGTGGAATAGAGGCTGACAAAGAAGCGAAACCGAAAAAGGCAAAGATACGGATAAAACCCGCTGGATCAAAGGGGAAGACAAAGGCAAATTCAAAAGGTAAAGGTAAAGGCGTAGGTAGTCTTGAACAGAAGATAGAGAAAATGCAGGGGAAAGTCAGCAAAGAGCTGGAAGAGGTAGAGCAGGTTGCAGGGAAGATAATAAAGCTGAATAGGCATATAAAGAAGGTTGCTGTAGGGACAGGGATCGCCTCAGAAGATTATACACAGGAACTCAAACGTATAGCGCGTGAGAAAGCTATTTATGGATAATATCTCACGCGGCAATTTCTGTGCGGGTGCAGTTAAATGGTGGCATGGACAAACTCGTTTGTCCGTGTCATTCGCTAGAAATTACAGCAGTATCTGATTGGTGGGCGGAGAGGGAGTCGAACCCTCACCCCCTTGCGGGGAAGGGATTTTAAGTCCCTCGTGTCTGCCATTCCACCACCCGCCCAACAAATCATAAAAAAATGGAGGCGGCACAGGGATTCGAACCCTGGATAATGGATTTGCAATCCACTGCCTTAGTCCACTTGGCCATGCCGCCTCTTAAATCGGTTGTTCTCTTATGTGCACTGTGATGATTTGTTAATCAATTCACACAGTTGTTGTCTCTTCTACTCACCACCGCATAACACAGTAAAAAGAAAAAGAGGACTCTTTTTACTGTAAAAAATGCGATAAATTTAAAGATGCGATTATATATGCTAAAGCATAAATTGCAAGAGGAATAATATTGATAGGAACATAATCTCATTTTTCCGACTTGTCAGGTCAGGTTCTTAATTTTTCTCCTCTGTCCGACTCAATTTGCCTTCAATTAATGTAACCATCTCCTTCACTTTTGATGTCTCTTTAAATCTTCCAGAAATTTTCAGGGAATTGTTAAATTCATTTAAAGCGTTTTTGATATCACCGTTTTTATAATACGCCATTCCAAGATGGTACCGTATTGTTGGTCTGTTTGGACTTAATACACTTGCAGATTTCAGGTTTTCGATGGCTTTGTTATAATCGCCTTTTTTGAAGTATACCCAGCCCAATGTGTCAAGGATTGACGGTTCCTTTGGCGATAGCTTTGCTGCTTTCAGGGCATGTTCCAGTCCTTCATCAAGATTAGTTTCACTTTCAGCGTAGTGATACGCCAGTTCATTATGTCCAATAGGAGAGTCTGGTGCCAATGTAATAAACTGTCTGTATTTTTCCAGGGCTTTATCGGTTTTCCCCTGTCTGGAATAGATATTTCCGAGCGATAGGTAGACTGACGCGTTTTTCGGGTCTAACTTTGTCAATTTATTGTATTCTTCAATAGATTTTTCTGTTTTGCCCATTATCAGATAAAGCCTTGCTAAATCATAGTGTGGAGATAAGAAGTCCGGATTTACTTCAACTATTTTATTAAATTGTATAAATGCCTGACTGAAATCTTTCTTATCAATAAATGTTTTACCCTTTACATACAAAGTGACAGGATTATCCGGATGGATAACTAATGCCGCGTCACACATCTTAATTGTCTTGTCATACCATTTATTCAGATAGAAGAAAATTGCCAGGTTTGTGTGGGCAAAGGATTTTGCTTTTTCTTCATCAGATTTCAGATCAAGATTATTTGACTTGAATCCATTAATGAAATTATCGGAGATTTTTAAACTCTTTTCTGCCGATTTGTACTTCTCTAGTGAGAGGTAGAGGTTTGTTAAAAAAATGTTGATCATCGGTTGATGGATTTCCGGAGTAAGTTTCTGCGCTTTTTTCAGATAAACTTCTGCCTGATTATAATTACCTTCAATGTGATTGATCAGCGCCATGGCTATCATCATGTTGCCTCTTGTCGCATCTATTTTTTCGGTTTTCTCTATTGCGCTTTTTGCTGATTTAATATCTCCGCTTGCCAAATAAAAAGTGCTTAATAGATAATTCCCCTCAAAGCTAGTTTTCTGATTTTCTATAAACTTTTTAATACTTTTGACGGCATCATCAAAGTTGTCCAAATATGAAAAAGATCTGGCCAGAATCAGATATGCGGGTGCAATGTCTGCATTAATTTCAAGGATTTCGTTAGCTTGTTCGATTGCGTCCTGGAATTTCCCAAGTTGAAGATAAAGTGCGGCAAGGCTCTGACGCGCCCTGATAAAAGTGGGGACTTTTTTAATTACAAGTTTAAATTGTTCTATAGCGTTGTTATAGTTCTTCAACCCTATAAATATTGTTGCAAGGCCCATCCGCGCCATATGCTCATTCTGGTCAATTTCAAGGGCTTTGTTATAGTTTTTGAAGGACTCTTCTGCATTTCCCAGGAGCAGGTAGTTTACGCCAAGACCTGTGTAAGCCAAAGCAAGTTCCGGTTCACTCTCAACCGCTTTCCTGAAATATTCATCTGCTTTTTCAAACTCTTTCTTGTCTGAATATATCCTTCCGAGGTAATAGAGTGCGAGGGGGTTGTCTTTGTCTAAGTTTATAGATTCCCGGCACTCTTCAATTGCTTTGTCAAATTTCTTCTGAGAAAGCAGGATTATACCTTTGGAGAGATGTGCAAGCGATAGATTACTTGAAACATCTTTTAATGAATCAATCAACTCCTGTGCCCTGTCAACGTTACCGATACTGGCATACGCGACTTGAAGTAGCTCATAGGCGAGAATACTCTTTTTGTTGATTGTCAGTAATTCTTCACAGTTCTTGAAAACCTCAACATATTTTCCTCTTCTTAAGTTATAAAATGCCAGGTTCTGGAGTTCGATTACTGAAGGTTCAACTCTCAATACAGAAACAGCAGAGGACGGAGTGCTTTTCTGTACTAAAATAAGGCAAATTATTGAAATAATCAAAAGCTTGCTGACAGGTAAAAATGGAAACTGTTTTGTGTCTGATAAAAGTTTAATTTTCATATTATTGGTTTAAAACCCTGACCTTTCTTCCCTCAATTTTTAATCTTCCTTCGGCAAAGAGGCGTATTGCTTCAGGATACGCTAAACACTCTTCTTTAAAGACTTTTTGTGCAAGTGTGTCCGGAGTGTCATCTGCGTGAACATTTACTGTTTTCTGGATAATTATTGGCCCACGATCATATTCGTTATCAACGAAATGGACTGTACAACCTGAGATTTTGACACCACTTTCAATTGCGGCTTTATGGACATGATGACCATAATATCCTTTACCGCAGAAAGCAGGAATTAATCCAGGGTGAATGTTCATCACCTTGCCGGTGTAAGCATCTGGTATTTTGAAAAGATGCAGAAAACCGGCAAGTATTATCAGATCTACTGGATATTTTTCAATCTCTTCTATTATTTTGTTACTGAAAGTTTCAGACTGGTTATAATCTTTGTAATGAACTATAGCCGCAGGAATACCGTTTTGTTCCGCTCTCTTTATGCCATAGACATCAGGAGAACTGCTTACGACAATCCGGATTATGGCATTAAGTGTGTTATTAACTATTTTATCAATAAGGTTCTGAAGTGTTGTGCCGCTACCGGATACAAGTACTGCCAGATTAATGGTTTGGGATACAGGTAAATTACCTGGTGTATTGGGATTCAATGTTCTCTTTTGTCGAGATATCGGCCTGTTTTTGTATTGCACTCTGGTCCTATTTTATTCCCTTATGTTGGGTAACTTTAATCCAAACAGGAGTGTCAGATAGGGACTCCTCCTGAACATGTTTGATGATTTCTGTTGTCTGTTCAATAATTAATTCTCTTTTGGAATTTGACGGAAAGAAATGTAGAATTTCTGTTTCGATCTCACATCCTTCTTCCGCGTGAGCTTTGTCCGGGATAATATCTGTTGAATAGTCCAGAGGTATTATTCCACGGTATTTGCGGAGCAGTTCATCATAGTCATTATAAAAATTCTGTATGAGAATCCTCAAATCTTCTGTTTCGTGATGTTCTTTCTCAAGGATTCTTTTGTGTAAATCAATCAGATACTCACGTTCTTTACCAAATTGTGTATAATTTTGTTCGTATGTACATGAACTGGTTTCTTCATAGGATTCTTTGATAGATACAATATTTTCAAATTTACTTCTGAACCAATCTTCGAAATTTTTCTGTAACTGATTAAAATTGAAGCTGATTCTTTTAGCAATATCTAATAAAATCTCTCTCATAATGTTATCCTTAATTTAATAAATCGATTTAAGTACTACTTTTTTTCAGGTTTAGGAGGACTTTCCAGAAGCCGCCTTCATTTACCAAAGTAAAAGTTCCTCTCTCTTTAATCATTGGTACGTTGCCCTTTTTCAGGAACTGTTTTAGCAGGTTTCTTGCCGCATTCTGAGTGTTTTTCATATTTTTCGGGCCTTGAAAAGGCCCAAATATCTCTCCATAAACTTTAGACATGTCCGGAGAAGTAACTGTGATTCTAACTGTCGCATAATTACAATTAATTACTGTTTCATTTATTTTGTACTTACGCAACGATGAGACGGTTTTGGCAATATCCTGAATAAAAGGGTCTTCAAGGCTATTCTGTTTGATAAATTCATTTTTGCTTATTATATTTTTGTCTGCTTTTGATAGATAGCTGTATGTTTCTTTCGGGTTATTTGAATAGAGAGATTTCAGGTATTTTATCACTATTCGATCAGGCGTTTTCTTCCCAAAGCCAAAGAACGGACTGGAAATCAGAAGAATCAAGATAATCGTCGTAAGTTTTCTCATTAATTTCTTACTTTTCCTGGCTTTATCACCTGGATGCTACTGATTTTTCTCATACTTAATACTATCTATTATGGGATTTTGAGATATACAATCAAGCAAAATATGTTTTGTTCTTCTCGTTTCTTTTTGAATGTAAGCTTAGTTATGTGTGCTTTTTCTCTTTTTTGAGCTCATCAATCATCACTTCCTGAGTATCCAGTTACGACTTTGTTACAAATTCGACAAATGAGGCCATGTCCCCTCGATCTGCCATGCCTAATGTTTCAAGATAAATCTGACTTTCCTCATTCTTAATCACAGCAGGAGGGTAGGTTTTCTTCATAAGGATTAGATTCATCAATATCCGTGCGCATCTGCCGTTGCCGTCATCAAAAGGATGGATTCTTACAAAATTATAGTGGGTAATTGTTTCAGTTATTACTTCAAGTAGAAAACCTATGGCCTCGTGGTGGTTTTTTGCTTCCAGGAAGTACTTAAAAGGTTTGCCTTGCACTGTAAGCCCCTCTTTCAGGAAGAAAGCAGTTTTTTCTCTGGTTTAAAGTGTTTCCTTCAATGGCGTTAGAATTATAAGTCCAGTCCAGACGTAATTTTTCTTGAATAGTTTCCCATATATTCTCAGCGAAAGGTCGGTAGCGTTCTGTTTCTGTTTTCAAGCTCTCTACCTCCTTAAGCAGATTACTTAATACCGATGTCTGCTGAATAGCATAGGATTTGGCCATATCGGAAGGGTTGGTTTTCCTTGCCCGAATAATAATAAGTTGTTAAGGCGGGCAAAAAAATATTTCTTATAAAGGCTGTTTAGGTAGCAACTCATACATAAAAACTAAATGTTCAGACTTCGGTTAGTTACTCTCCACCCAGAAAACTACCAATTTTCCTATATTTTTGATATCTTTTATCGACTAATTTGTCTATAGGTATCACCTGGAGTTCTTCTATATACCGGACTATTGTTTCTTTCAATATCCTACTCATCTCCTCCGGGTTATTGTGCGCCGCGCCTGTTGGTTCAGGGATGACTTCGTCTACTATTTTCAACTTGTATAACTCCTTTGCCGTTAAATGCAGTGCATTTGCAGCTTCTTCTGTGCTATCTTTGCTTTTCCACAAAATAGCCGCACAACCTTCAGGTGAAATAACTGAGCAATAGGCGTATTCAAGGATAGAGAACTTATCACCCACGCCGATTCCCAGCGCGCCACCGCTTCCACCTTCCCCAATCACAATACAGATTATAGGAGTTCTCAGCTTGCTCATTTCCGCAATGTTAATGGCGATAGCATGTGCCTGACCACGCTCCTCTGCTCCTATATCAGGATTTGCACCCGGTGTGTCGATTAGGGTAACTATAGGTAGCTTAAATTTCTCTGCCAGTTTCATTTTGTGTAATGCTTTTCTGTAACCTTCGGGATTGGGCATCCCAAAATTACTGTCAATTCTCTCTTTTGTTGTTTTTCCTTTATGTTGACCTATAATCAGGGCCTTATTGCCTCCAATAGTACCAAAACCTGTGACTATTGCGTTATCGTCCCCGTAATTGCGATCTCCGTGGAGCTCTATAAAATCATCAACTATCAGTTTAAGATGATCAGAGAAAGGTGGTCTTAAATGATGACGTGCAATTTTTACAATTTCGTATGGGGTAAGGTTGGAATACATTTTCTTCTGGAGGCTTAATCTCTGTTTTTCCAGTTGTTCTATTTGATCAGATGAGTTGTCTTGTTCTGTATCATCCTTGAGCTCTTGAATTCGTTGTTCTAATTCAAGAATTGTATCTTCGATTGTTTGAGTGCCTTTAGTCATATATATAAATCTGTTTTTCTAAAAATTTTATAAGGTTTTGAATTATTTAACTGTTCATGTGAAACTCAGTTAATTTTAGCAGTTTTTTTATGCAAATCAAGGGAATATAGAGTTGTTAAAGTTGGTCCTACAACCACTCAACATTAACAAGCGTTTCGACAAGTCTGAATTCTTGATCACCTGTGTTGGTAGTTGCCTTTTCTTTGTATGCAGTAGCATCCGCAAAACAATCGGCATAAGAGATTTGGTATTCAGCTTTGTTTCTTGCTGATGCAATTACTTCCTGCAGTCTATTTCCAACGGTTATTTTGGGCAGTGATGGAAAAAAATATTCAAAAAGTATTCTGCTTTTTCCATACCTCGCCCCCTTTCAAGAATATAAAATGTTTCACCGATAGTTATTTCGTTCATTAACATTTGCGTATTGTCTGAAGAAAGAGGATTTTTTACTTTTTCATAACTATTTTCCTCTTTTAGATATGCAAGAAGAGCGTATGTATCAAGCAAATATTTTTTCTTCACGCTTTTTGTCCTTGGTTCTTTGTTTTAACAATGCTGTTGTACGAGAAGTTCCTTCTTTTAAATATACCGCAAAAATAGTCTATAGGATTGCCAGGAATAGGTTCTATTTCTACATGGTTTTTTACTACCTTTAACAGTACTTTCTGTTTAGGTTTTATACCAATTTTATCTCTTATCTCTTTTGGTATTACCAATTGTCCTTTTCATGATACGACTGAAACAGGCATGTTTTACCTCGCAAAATGTGTTTTACGTACTGCGAGAGTGTAACAATATTCAAATGGTATGTCAATGAGTCAATAAACCCAATCGATCATACCTATTTGTGAAAAATATTGAAATTAGTGTTTTCATTTCTACTTGAATGGTTAAGCGCTTTGTTATATTATACCTCGGCAGTTTCCCATAAATTTGTTATTTTTAAAATACAAGAAGTCCGCAAGTGAAAGGAGCTAAGTTCTGTGAACTTTGGAGTTGTTGCCATAGTTGGGGCGGGTTTAATAGGAGGTTCAATAGGACTTGGTCTGAAGGAGAGGGGTTTGGCAACTTCTGTCATAGGTGTTGGCCATCGTAAGACATCTATAGATAAAGCACTTAAGATCAATGCAATAGATGAAGGTACACTTAAAGCTGAAGAAGCGGTAAAACAGGCTGACATTATAATATTAGCAACTTCTGTGAGTCTCATACCTGACTATGCTGAGAAAATAATTCCCTTGATGAAAAAATCGGCAATTCTTACTGATGTCGGGAGTACAAAAGATTATATAGTTTCTCAGATAAACGATAAGATAAGGAGTCAATATGATGGGGTACCACCTGATTTCATAGGCGCTCATCCACTGGCCGGTTCGGAGCAGAGAGGTATCGAATCGGCAAGACCAGACCTTTTCGATGGTAGCGTCTGTGTGCTTACCCCGACAACTCTTAATATAAAAGAAAACATAAAAAAACTTTCAGATATGTGGCAGGCGCTGGGTGCTGAAGTCAGTATTATGTCTCCATCTGAACATGATGAAATTCTGGCATTTGTCAGCCACCTGCCTCATTTTGTCGCATCTATTCTTGCCGGTGTTGTTAAAGAGAAGCATTGGAAGTTTGCCGCCAGCGGTTTGAGAGATACTACCAGGATCGCTTCAGGAGATCCTGAACTGTGGTTGAGCATCAGCAGGCAGAATAAGGAAAAAATAATTGATGCGTTGAGATGCTTTTCTGAGGATGTAAAGTCTACTTTAGATGACCTGGAGCATGGAAATGATAATAATGTATTAGAAAAATTAATAAAGGCCAAGACGGTACGTGATAAGAAAAAATGGAAACAAGAATAGAGGTTTTTACTAAAGAAAACTTTCCTGATGCTATCGGGAATGAAATAGTTTCAGAGGTTGTCCATATTGGGATTACATCTGTAGATGAAATCCGTATGGTACAGGTGTACCTGGTAGAGGGGGACCTGTCCAGAGGAGAGATCAGGAAAATCTGCAGTGAATTGTTGATAGACGGACTTACACAGGATTATATTTGCATTGATGGACCGTCTGATGATATACAGGCAGAAAAAGTCAAGATTGGCCGGAAATGGAGTAGTAATAATATTCATACAATTGAGATAACCCGTAAACGAGGTGTGATGGACCCGGTGGAATCCACTGTGATCAAGGGAATCAAAGATCTGGGTTTGAGTGCAAGGTCTGTAAAAACTGCAAAGAGGTTTCTGATAACCGGTCAACTAACGACTGATCAACTTGAAACTATAGCAAATAAAGTGCTTGCTAACAAAATTATAGAAGATGTTTTCATCGGCAAAGATAATCTGTTTTATGAAGATAAAAATAAAACAGTAGACTATGTTTTCAAAAAACAGACTCTTGCAATACTGGATGCGGATGATGAACAGCTTCTGGCGATTAGTGAGAAGGGACAGATGTATTTGACTGTTACTGAGATGAAGGCTGTCCAGAAGCATTTTGCCAAACTTGGTAGAAACCCGACCGACGTTGAACTGGAGACAATTGCTCAGACGTGGTCTGAACATTGTATGCATAAAACGTTTAAGGGAATAATAGATTATAATGGAGAGTATATAGATGATCTTCTTGCCAATACAATAGTAAAAGCTACTTCGGAATTGAATAAACCGTGGTGCGTTTCTGTATTTAAGGATAATGCCGGTATAATTGAATTTGATGAAAATTATAATATCTGTTTCAAGGTTGAAACACATAACCATCCATCTGCAATTGAGCCTTATGGTGGCGCCAATACTGGAATCGGTGGCGTCATAAGGGATACATTGGGTACAGGACTGGGAGCCAAGCCCATTTTAAATACAGATGTTTTCTGCTTTGGACCGCTGGATATGCTTCATGGAAATATTCCGGAAGGGGTCCTTCATCCAAAAAGAGTGTTTAAAGGTGTTGTCTCGGGTGTCAGGGATTATGGTAATCGTATGGGGATCCCTACATCGAATGGAGCTATTTTTTTTGATGAAAGGTATACAGGCAATCCACTTGTTTATTGTGGTAACGCGGGGTTAATTGCAAAGGACAAGTGTGAAAAGGAGTCATATAAAGGTGACTTAATTTTGCTTGTGGGCGGCAGAACGGGAAGGGATGGTATTCACGGGGCAACCTTTTCATCGGTAGAATTGACTCATCAATCAGAGGTCGTATCCGGGGGCGCTGTCCAGATTGGTGATCCTATAATGGAGAGGAAAGTTGCGGACGCACTATTGATAGCACTGGACCGAGGGTTATACAATAATATTACCGATTGCGGTGCTGGAGGTCTCTCTTCAGCCGTGGGAGAGATGGGAGAATCGCTTGGCGCGGTTGTTGATCTTGAAAAAGTACCCCTTAAATATGAAGGACTCTCGTATTCAGAGATCTGGATTTCCGAGGCCCAGGAAAGAATGGTGCTTTCCGTACCACCTGAAAACAGGGAAGAGATTAGAGATATCTTTGAACGAGAAGAAGTAGACGCTACATTTATTGGAGAGTTTACTGGAGATAGAAGACTGCACTTAAGATATAAGGGTGAGACTGTTGCTGATATTGAAATGGCCTTTCTGCATGATGGGCTCCCCAGGATTACACGGAAGGCAACGTGGCATCTGCCGTCACATAAAGAGCCTGAGTTGAAGGAGAAAACGGATTATGGTGAAGATTTAAAAAGAATCCTCTCTTCATGGAATGTCTGTAGCAAAGAGTGGGTAATCCGGCAATATGATCATGAAGTGCAGGGTGGAAGTGTTCTGAAGCCTCTGTTGGGAGTAGATAATGAGGGCCCGGGTGATGCGTGCATTGTCAGGCCGGTTTTAGACTCCAACAAAGGAATAATTGTATCAAATGGTATGAATCCTAAATATGGTGAAATAGATCCTTATCATATGGCTTCTTCGGCAATAGATGAGGCCCTGAGACAAGTTGTATCCGTGGGCGGCAGCCTGGAAAAAGTTGCCCTTCTGGACAACTTCAGTTGGGGCAACACAGATAAACCTGAGTGTCTTGGAGGGCTTGTAAGGGCGTCAAAAGGGTGTTATGATACTGCTTTACATTATGAGGCCCCATTTATATCCGGCAAGGACAGCTTAAATAATGAGTTTAAGGCGGGAGACAAAACTATTGCTATACCACCGACACTACTGATCTCTGCCATATGTGTAATGCCTGACGTTACCAGGGCGATTTCAATGGATGTGAAATCACCCGGTAATCTGATTTATATTGTTGGTATGACAAAAAATGAGCTTGGTGGTTCACACTATTATTTTACACACGGTTTTACAGGAAATTCAGTCCCAAAAGTAGATACAGAGATTGCAAAGAAAACGATGGATCTACTTGCAAATGCGACAGGAAATGGCCTGGTAAGATCATGTCATGACTGTTCGGAAGGCGGGCTTGCTGTTGCTGCAGCAGAAATGAGCTTTGCTGGCGGATATGGAATGGAGCTTGATTTGTCACAAGTGCCTTTTGACACAGGGACAGTCAGGGACGATACTGTTCTTTTTTCGGAATCTAATACACGGTTCATTGTTGAAGTGCAGCCGGAAAAACAGAAAGAGTTTGAGGTGGCAATTAAAGGCGCTCCGTATGGCTGTATAGGAAAAGTTATGGATAATGATATTTTTACTATTCTTTCATTAAGCGGTGAAAAAGTGATCTCAGAAAAACTTTCTGATCTTAAAGAGGCATGGCAGGTAACGCTGAGGTTGTGATTTAAATGTAAAAAACGTAATCAGCCTCTCTTTCGAGAGGATTCCAGAATTGAACTCCTCTCGAAAGAGAGGAAAACACCTACATCCCTGCTTATGAAGAATGTAGGTGTCTTGTATAATTTAGCAATATTGTTAAAGAATTACCTAGCTTTTTTCAGCTGCTTTCTTTTTACATCTGCGTTTTGCTTCTGCACCTGCAAGTCCGACTAGTCCGATGCCGAGTAGGGCTATGGTTGTAGGTTCGGGAATGGCTGGAGGAGTAACTACCTGTGTTATTCCCGCATATGTCACTTGGCTCTGAGAGAAATTATAGAAGCCAAAACTACCGGCACCAAATACGCCATTTATATCAAAAATATTTTCGTTATTATATGTTCCCCCGTCAATGAATATCTGTATTCTATTCTGTTGATATATTAGTTCAAAGTCGTAATCAGTATTGTATGCCCAGCCTTTACCTGAACCTGTATCGGATGCAAGGACAGTAAATTCGTCGTTTGCCTGTCCCTGGTCTACGTGGCTCCAAAAAGAATTTGAAACTCCTGTGGTGCTATGATTAATTACATTATCTGAAAAGTCACCTGAAACCCTTGTAAGATGAAATCCTTCAGTCGCAGAATCCTGATCCCCTTGTTTCCAATCGAAAAGTATGAAATCAAAGTCTGTATTTGCGTCTCCGTTAGCACTGAACGGTGCATTATAACCAAAAACAAAGCCTATAAAATCATTGTCACCTGATGAGCTATTAACGCTGATCGTACTTTCAAATGTATTATTTAAAAATGGGTTATCACTTATGAAAAAGGTGGGTGTTGCAGAATTAACTGTTTGTAACACTGAGTTATTATCGGCAGCTACATTCCATGTACCCCCACCTGGTCCTTCTTCAAGCCATGTTGAAAGATCAATGGGTGCTGCAAAGGTTTTTCCACATACTATTAATATTGCAGCCGCAACTAATGCTATTAATAATTTCTTCATACCTATTCTCCTTCCCTCTATTTTAAAAAATAACGCTACGTAAAACCTCAATATTTACTCTGTAGTTCCTAGAGATTGCTCTTGTCTAAATGCGTATTCTATATATATTAATGTATTGTACCATTATAATGTGAGTAATAAAAGCTTGCGCCAGAAGGTATTACATAAAACTACCCCTTTTAAAAAGAGACTTAATTATACCACAAACATTTATTTATATCAACAATTAAAACCACGTATATCAACTGCGTTGTATAATTAGGAGCTAATTATGGAGATAAAAACTTTGAGAGTTTCTACAGATGGTTAGACACTCACGATCAGGGTATTCTATCAGATGAAATAGGGTACACTATAAGAAACTACATCAACCTGATTGAGAGAAAAAAACAGATATGATTATCATACTTTGATACAAAATATCCTATTAAGTAATAAAGACAAAAAAGACACTTGACAAAGGTGAAATAACGCTGCATTTTCACACAATAATTACATCACTTTTTTGGAGGTTAAAAATATGAGCAGAACAAGTATTTCATTTACCCCCCCCTATGACGAATGGATTAAATCCCAAATTAAGAGAGAAGAGTTTCGTAATAAAAGCGATGTTATAAACGATCTCATTCGCAAAGCTCGGAAAGAACTGGACGAAAGCGAATACATCAGCGCCAAACTGATTAAGTCAGAGAAAAGCGGCTTCCTTGACAAATTCCGTGACGAAATCCTTGCAGGGTTTAAAGACAGATTGCGTCATAATGGGGAATTATGTAGTTTTAAAACGGTTTGCATTTACTTTATGAGATGATTATAATTACTCAGTTCTTTTGTGTACGACTTATCTTATTCAATTCTCGCCCTTGTACTACTTATGCTTGGGAAGACGAGCGTGGGAAGATGAAAAAGATGTCTATTATACAGAACGAAAGGATAAATATCAGGCAACCCTTACTTTATAATTTATAAATATAAATATTAAATGCATAAACATCCTCTCTTTCGAGAGGATTCCAGTTGCGGACTCCTCTCGAAAGAGAGGAGATACTCCCGGTTTTTGCCGAGAGTCATGTCTGGACCTGAAATGGCTAAATTATAACGATGGAAGTTAAAAATAATAATAAACCCAGAGCTTTAATCCTTCGTACGGCAGGAACAAATTGTGCTTATGAAACACAGTATGCACTTGAAAAAGCAGGCGCTGATGTTGATTTAGTTCATGTCAATCAATTAGTAAAGGAAAAGGGCCTCTTGGGCCCTTATCATATCTTTGTTTTGCCTGGTGGGTTTACTTATGGGGATGATATTGCTGCAGGAAAGGTCCTGGCAAATCAGATCAGACATCATATACTGGATGAACTTAAAAGGTTTATCGACGATGGTAAACTGATAATCGGTATCTGTAATGGTTTCCAGGTTTTAATGAAAATGGGTTTGTTGCCCGGAGTGAATGGAAAAGAGGCATATTTAACCGGTAATAAACAACGGTATACTTTGACTTACAATGATTCAAACAAATTTGAGGATAGATGGGTATATTTAAAATCATCTTCAAATAAGTCTGTTTTTGTTGATGATGATAGTTTAATATATGTACCAATAGCTCACGCAGAAGGTAAATTTGTCGCAGGGAACCGGGAAGATATAGATAAACTTGATAAATCCAGGCAAATAGTATTTAAATATGTTGATAAAGATGGTAATATAGCAAACTATCCATGGAATCCTAATGGTTCATCTAGTAATATTGCAGGGGTATGCGATTCTACGGGTAGGGTTCTTGGCATGATGCCACATCCTGAACGTCATATTGATCCAACTCAGCATCCCAGGTGGACGAGGGAAGGATTGAAATCAGAAGGCGATGGGATTGCCATATTCAGGAATGCCATAAATTATATTCGCAGGACATTCAGTACGTGATATTAAGTGGCTTATGTTTTATGATGCAAAATAATATTTAAACTAGTGACTGCCGGCCTAATGTATCTTTTGGCGGGAAAGTACTGATTTAATAAGGAGGAGATGTGGGAGAGAAAACCGTAAATTTAAAGCCTGTGGCCAGGATAATTTCAGAATATAGCCATGATTATGATTCTAACTTGATAGCAATTTTACAGAAAACTCAGGATGAATATGGATATTTGCCAAAATCTGTAATGAAGGAGATTTCAAAGGTAACGGATGTGCCATTAACAAGGATCTTTGGAGTTGCAACATTTTATTCACAATTTACTCTGATACCGCGTGGTAAGCATGCGGTAAAAATTTGTACCGGTACTGCCTGCCATGTTAAGGGAGTGGAAGATGTCAAACAAAGAGTAAAGGAGCACTTAAACGTAGTCGAAGGACAGACTACGTCAGATTACCAATTCACTCTTGAGACAGTTGCCTGCATAGGAACATGCTTTCTTGCGCCTGTAATGATGGTAGATGACAGATATTTTGGTAAGTTGACGACAGATACAGTGACGGATATTGTTAAAGGATATTCAAACTAATAGTTAGGGATAGAAAATGCTGAAAAAATTAAATTCGTATGATGATCTTATTACTATGAAGAAATCAAGTGATAAGAAACGTAAGCAGGATAAGGTCAAAGTGTCCATTTGCATGACCGGCTGCAGGGCCCTGGGAGCTGAAGAAGTTTATGCAGAGTTCAGTAAGCAGATTAAAAAACAGAAATTACAGAACAAGGTCGAGGTTGTTGAGACAGGATGTCAGGGTCTCTGTGCAAGGGCACCGGTTATGACTATAGATCCTCCTGATGCACCTAGTATTTTTTACGGTAGGGTTACCGTTGATATTGTGCCTGATGTTATATCCGACACAATTTTAAAGGGTGAGGTAATAAAGAAACTATGTTATGCCGAAGCCGGTAAAAAAATACCTTATCTGGAAGATATACCATTTTATAGCAAACAGAATAAGATTGTCTTGAGAAATTGTGGAATAATTGATCCAAACAGTATTGAGCAATATATAGAAAATAAAGGATATGATGCGTTTGCAAAAGCTCTTTTTGAACTTGATCCGGAAAAGATAATCAGTGTAATTACTTCTGCGGGTCTGAGAGGGCGTGGAGGTGCTGGTTTTCCCACTGGGCTTAAGTGGGGGTTTTGTAGAAAGGCACAAGGTGATACTAAGTATTTAATATGTAATGCCGATGAAGGTGATCCAGGGGCATTTATGGATAGGGCCATTCTGGAGGGCGACCCTCATGCAGTCATTGAGGGGATGCTGATTGCCGCACGCGCAATTGGTTCTGAAAAAGGTTTTGTTTACGTTCGGGCTGAGTATCCAATTGCAGTCAACCATCTTAGAAATGCGATTTCGCAGGCCAGAAAACTGAATTTACTGGGTAATAATATTCTTGGTTCCGGTTTCAATTTTGATCTGGAAATTAAAATGGGAGCAGGTGCTTTTGTCTGTGGTGAAGAAACCGCCCTGATTGCCTCAATTGAAGGTAAAAGAGGAATGCCGCGTCCTCGTCCACCTTTCCCCGCAAATTCCGGATTGTGGAATATGCCAACTAATATTAATAACGTAGAGACCTTAGCTAATGTACCGATAATAATCGCTGAAGGCGCTACATGGTATAAACAGCTTGGTACAAAGAACGGTGCGGGGACCAAAATATTTGCACTGGCAGGAAAGGTAAAGAATACCGGTCTGGTGGAGGTGCCAATGGGAACAACCTTGAGAGAGATTGTTTTTGATATAGGAGGTGGTGTGCCGGGTCGTCATGGGTTTAAGGCGGCACAGATGGGAGGCCCTTCAGGCGGTTGTGTTCCTGAAGAACATCTGGATTTACCAATAGATTATGAATCGGTAAAGGACGTTGGCGCTATAATGGGGTCTGGTGGTCTGATCGTCATGGACAATGAGACATCAATGGTTGATATCTCAAAATATTTTATGGAGTTTGTACAGGAAGAATCTTGTGGTAAGTGTGTGCCTTGCAGGGTTGGTACTAAAAAGATGCTGGACAAATTGATCAAGATAACAAAAGGTGAAGGTACCAGAGGCGATGTAGAGGATTTAAAAGAAATGGCGCATGTTACACAAACTGCTTCTCTCTGTGGACTTGGACAAACAGCACCAAATCCAGTGTTATCTACAATCAGGTATTTCATGAACGAATATGAAGCTCTTATAAAATGAAAAAAATCGTAGTTGCGGGAACGTCAAGTGGAGTAGGTAAGACTACTATCGCATCATTTATTTTAAGCAATCTATCTGTTCAATCGCCATTATTTAATAAAAATAATGAGGAAACAGGCAGGTATAGTCGTGTCTTGCAGCACGCAGGTAAAACTTCTTATGGGACGGTTGAACATACACCTGACATATCTCTTGCGGAACGCCCATGGAGCGCTTTAAAAATTACAATAAGGCACGAGGGCTCCTGTCCCAGGCACACAGATTGTCATACGTGTGATGATGGATATGAGCCTTTTAAAATTGTAACAAGTGATAGCATTTTAAGGGAGAAAGGAAAAGATACTGATCAATTATTCCGGGCTGGAGCCTCTAACGTTGTCTGGGTCCAATCTGATGCAAATGTAGAGAAAACTGCAATTAAGGCGGCATTAGATTGTTTTGAAAAAGAACATAATCTGTTAATTGAAGGCAACAGTTTTCTTCGTGTTCAAAGTGCTGATGTTTCGATTTTAGTGGTGTCTCCCTCGTTAGATAAAATTAAGAGATCAGCAAGATTACTTCTTAATAAAATAGATTTTATTGTTATTAATACACAAAAAATCCATACCCCTGAAGAGATTAACGAATGCATAGAAAACATGTATGCTTTTGGGTTTGATGTGCCGTTTTACATAGTAAACCCCTGTTCAGAAGCAAATTATTCTAATCAAGCGTTTGTTGAAAAGATGAATGATGTTCTTTTTGGATCATAGAGTAGCCTGTCCTCCCACCTGAATGAGGAAGATGGACAGGCTACCGGGTTTGAAGTGACTAAAGTTAAGTAAATAATAACACTCTATAACTTTAGGCTCTTTAACTTTCTTCACACTTTTGTCGCTACTTTTAGTTCACTTTAGACTCTCTTAATCTTTTATAAAGCGAATGACCGTTCAAGAATTGTTTCAAAAGAAATGGATATTCCCACCCCTGGATATAAATCTTCAAACAAAGATTTCTAACGCGCTGCGTATATCTCCATTATTATCTCAATTGTTGATTAACCGTGGTCTGACGGATATACAATCTGCAGAAATATTTTTACAATCAAAGTTGTCTCTGCTTAGTGATCCAATGTTATTGCCTGATATTAAAAAATCAAGCGAGAGGATTATTGATGCATTAAGCAAGGGTGAAAAAATCACAGTGTATGGTGATTATGATGTTGATGGTATTTCTGCTACAGCATTGATGGTGCAGTGTCTTGAGACACTTTCCGGATTATATTGGAATCATGAATCAACAATAGATTATTACATACCTGATCGTTTAGAAGAGGGCTATGGTTTAAGTGTTGAGGCAATCGAGAAGTTAAGCGAAATGGGAACAAAGGTTATTATCACGGTTGATTGTGGTGTTAATTCTTTTGATGAGGCTAAAGTTGCCAGACGAAAAGGTATTGATCTTATAATCACTGACCACCATGAGCCAGGTGACAAATCGCCTGATAGTGGAAAAAATGCTGACGCAGTGAACCCGGTGTCTTGTGGCTGTGATGATGCTTTCGGACTTATTAACCCTAAACTGATAACATCAAATTATCCTTTCAGAGAGCTTGCCGGTGTTGGAGTCGCTTTTATGCTTGCATGGGCATTAGGACAAATGGCTTCTACTCGTACTGACCATTCCACGGTCCGTCCTGATGATATGAATGGACATAAAAAGGAGCGTCAGTCAGAAACACCGAATAAGAAGGTTGCGATTGAGTTTAGAGATTTTCTGATGGATGCGATAGGGTTAACCGCTCTAGGTACAATTGCAGATGTAGTCCCTTTAAAACAGGAAAACAGGATATTAGCAAAATACGGTCTTAGTTCTCTGGAAAATTCTAGCAATCCCGGAATTAAAGCATTAAAAGAGATTGCGGGGCTAAAAGACAAAACAATTCATTCAAATCATGTAGGCTTTAATTTAGGGCCAAGAATTAATGCTGCCGGTAGAGTGGGAAATGCAAAAAAAGGTGTAGAGTTGTTGACTGCAAAGTGCGAAAATGAAGCAAAGGAACTTGCTGAATATCTGGAAAGCGAAAATAAGAGAAGGCAAAAAATACAAAGTGAAATATTAATATCGGCAAGGAAGATGATATTAAATGATGTGGATGTCAATTCGGAAATGGCAATAATAATATCTGATGACGGCTGGCATCAGGGAGTTGTCGGTGTCGTTGCATCCAGGCTTGCATCAGAATTCTACAGGCCGGTTATTATAATTGCGATTGATGGTGAGATGGGGCACGGGTCTGCTCGATCTGTACCTGATTTCAATCTATATAACGCACTGGTAAAATGCCAGGAATATTTCTCAGACAGGAAGCTACTGATATCATTTGGAGGACATGCGCAAGCTGCGGGATTAAGAATATTAAAAAAGGATATTTCTGTATTCAGGGAAATATTCAATGCAGTTTCAGCAGAGCAGATGCAGGGGGAATGGTTGTCCCCTACGCTGAATATAGACATGGAGGTTAGATTGTCGTCAATTTCGAATTCTTTATTCAAAGAAATGCAATGTCTGTTTCCCCATGGAGAAGGTAATCAGGTTCCTGTGTTTGCTACCAGGAATGTAAAGGCTGTCGGCCAAATACGTCGTTTTGGAGTCAATGGTAAACATTTGGGTTTCTATGTTCGACAAGGAGACGTTTCATTCAAAACAGTCGGGTTTGGATTGGGGGATAAAATAGATGTCCTTAAGCAAAACAATGGAAATTGTTCAATTGCATATGTACTCAGGCATCCATACAGGAAAGAGACAAACCGGCTGTATAACAATAATAATATGATGAATGGTGAGAATATAGAGCTTGAGCTCAAAGATATTTCTCCTTGAAAACGGAATAACGTTTTATTAATATAACACACAATTCAGAAAGTGGAATACTTAAGTTTACAGGGAATTATAATTCAAATATGGGTTTTCGGCATTGGGCTCGTTATCGGAAGTTTCTTAAATGTTTGTATTTGTAGAATCCCCGATAGGACCTCATTGTTGTGGCCGGGTTCTAAATGCGTTAATTGTAGTAAACGTATAATATGGTATGATAATATTCCTGTTTTAAGCTATCTGTTTCTCAGAGGTAAATGCAGACATTGTCAGCATAAGATTTCAGCATTATATCCTATAATAGAGGTGATAACAGGTGTTGTATTCCTTTTGCTATTCCATAGTGTTCTAATAGTAAAAGGCGGTTTGATTTGTGCTTATATCTTTTACCTGATCTTTTGCTGCCTTCTTATTGTTGGTTCGTTTATAGATTTCAAGTTTTATATCATACCAAATGAAATTACGTATACAGGGTTGATCCTGGCCCCGATAGCAGGTCTTCTGTGTACGGGGTGTCTTAATTTGAATAGTGCATTGGGGTTTTTTGATAATAGTGCCAACCAATGGATGAACTCGCTGCAGGTATCTATGATAGGGATTTTTGTTTCCGGAGGAATGATTTTCCTTTGTGGTGTTATAGGTAAACTGGTATTAAAAAAGGATGCGATGGGTTTTGGTGATGTAAAGCTTATGGGTGTTATAGGTGGTTTTTTAGGATGGAAACTAGGTGTTGCAACATTTTTTTTAGCCCCTTTATTTGGATTATTGTTTGGTATACCCAGGCTTATTTCGAAGAAGGGTAAGATGATTCCCTATGGTCCGTTTTTATCACTGGCAGCATTCATATGTTTACTGTTTAAAGATATTTCTGCTGATATTATTGATAATTATCTGGATGTTTATATAAACCTTTTTTTATATTTATTCTAATGCGTGGGAATTTCAAAGTCAGCGAGTAACCTGCCAGACTTCGCTATTCAGGCGGGGAAACCCGCCATGCAATAACATCATTTTTTCCCTCGTAGGTCTGGTTTCTTACCGACATTTATTAAATATGAGATATTAATTTTAGAGAATGGAGGTGTTTATGAGTTTAAAGTCAGGATTTGTAAAATGTTTCTTTTTGTCGTTGATCGTGCTTTTTGCAGGATGTGCGGAGTTGACGAGTCTCCGGGAAGAAAAAACCTTGATGACTCAGAGAATAGATGAGTTACAAAATGAAAACAACAGGTTAAGTAGTCAAAATAATAGTTTGAGTAGTCAATTCTCTGCAAGTAAGGGAGAAAATGCAAGACTGATTGCAGAAAAAAACAGGCTGGAAAATACAAGACGAAGCATGTCACAAAGACTGGGAGGGACGGGTGCAAGTGTAAAGGTTAAGGACGGGCATATTTCCGTAGTCATGCCGTCTTCTGTTTTATTTAATTCAGGACAGACTAAGCTGAAGGAATCTGCAAAAACTAGTTTAACTAAAGTATGTTCTGTCATTAAAAAAGATTTTCCAAATGAGACTATCAGGATTGAGGGGCATACGGATAGTGATCCAATTAAGCGCACAAAACAAGTCTATAATTCCAATTGGGAACTTTCCGCAAAGAGGGCTGCGACGGTGCTTCATTACCTGATAGATACTTGTCATTTGGACCCTCAGAAACTATATCTTGCAGGTTTCGGAAAGTATCAACCTGTGGCCAGCAATAAAAATAAGAGCGGTAAAAAGAAAAACCGACGGGTGGAGATTGTTGTATTATCAAAATGATGATAGCTATAATTGACTATGGAATGGGTAATTTGCGGAGTGTAGGGAAGGCGTTTGAAAAGGTCGGCTTTGATGCTGTTGTAACTGATAAAGCTGAAATTATAGAAAACGCTGATAAAATTGTATTGCCGGGTGTTGGGGCCTTTAAGGACGCGATAGATGGTTTACAGGAAAGAAATTTAATTGGGCCGATAAGAAGCCATATAAAACAAAACAAACTCTTTCTGGGGATCTGTCTTGGGCTTCACCTGCTTTTTTCAAGAAGTTATGAGGATGGAGTACATGAAGGTCTGGATATAATTTCCGGTGAGGTAGTCAGGTTTAACGCTGACAGGTTGAATGTAAATAATGAGAACGGGCAGAAAGAGGTATTTGGCGGGTTGCCTGTTGTAAATAACCAGAGACTGAAAATACCTCATATGGGCTGGAATACAATACAGGCCAGAAAGGAAGTGCCTCTTTTAAAAGGTTTACCGGCTGATCCATATATGTACTTTGTACACTCTTATTTTGTGGTTCCTGACAGAAAGGATGTTGTTGCTACGGAAACAGACTATGGCGCCGCATTTGTATCCATGATATCAATTGACAATATATTTGCAACGCAATTTCATCCTGAGAAGAGTCAGCAATACGGATTGGCAATTCTCAGGAATTTTGGTGAATTATAAATTGTAGGAATTGATAATAGTGAACTCTCTAAGGAGGCGACAATGGGGCAATATGAAACGAAAGATATTAGAAACGTGGCATTTGTTGGGCATGGTGCGTCGGGAAAGACTTCTCTGATTGAAGGTATTCTGTTTAAGGCAGGAGCTACCACCCGTTTAGGTAGCGTTGATGATGGCACTTCTGTGTCCGATTTTGATTCGGAAGAAAAAGAGAGAAAGACCACCATTGATTCTTCAGTACTTCATTGTAATTGGCATGGTAAAGAGATTAATGTAATTGATACGCCCGGGTATCCGGATTTTATAGGTGGTGCAATAGGTGCTTTAAATGCAGTAGAAACTGCAGTGGTAGTAGTTGCCGCAACAAGTGGTATACAGGTAAACACACAGAAAATGTGGGATATTGCCAGTGATGAAGGACTTGCCAGGGTAGTCGTAATTACAAAGATGGATGGTGAAAATATTGACTTTCCTGCACTTCTTGATTCTATTCAAAGTTCGTTTGGAGAAGAGTGTCTTCCGTTAATGTTACCTATAGGACATGGGCCTGACTTCAAAGGAGTGGTGGATATATTAAACCAGTCTGATGAAGTTCCGGATGGAGTGATTGGTGATGTTGTTGAGAACCGTGAGAAGCTGGTAGAAGGTATTGTGTCAGTATGTGATGAACAATTGGAACAGTATTTAGACGGAAAGGAAATAAAACTGGAAACACTTCAGGGATGTTTGAGTACGGCAATTGCTTCAGGTAGTATTGTGCCTGTTTTATGTTGCGAGAACAAGGAGGGGATTGGTGTCGAGGGTATTGTAGATGTGATTGCGGAATATACACCTTCTCCGGAAAAATGTTTGACTTGTAAGTGCTCGAGTGTGAGTGGGGGTGAAGTATCAGAAGAGGAAAAGGAGATAGAGGTTTCAAAAAGTGCTCCTTTCAGCGCGCAGGTGTTTAAGTCTATTACAGATCCATTCGTTGGCAAACTTAGTTTTTTTAGAATATATTCAGGCGTTCTGGAAGGCCATCCTGAAATCTATAACACACGTTCAAAGAAGAATGAAAAAATTGGACATATGTTCAGGACTTTCGGAAAAGAGCAGCAGGAAATAGAAAGATCGATACCGGGTGACATTGTTACAATATCAAAAATCGAAGATATATCGGTTTCAGACACATTATGTGATCCTGATGCTATCGTGAAGTTTGATGATATCAAATTTCCGAAACCAATGGCTTCTCTGGCTATTGAACCTAAAAGCCGCGGGGCGGAACAAAAGATAAGTGAGACTCTAAACAGGTTGGTGGCTGAAGACAGTACATTTAAGGTGTCGAGAGATGTTCAAACGCATGAATTAGTTGTTACGGGGATGAGTAATCTACACCTGGATGTTATCCTTAGTAGATTAAAGAGCCGTTATGACATTGATGTAGAGTCGCGACAACCAAAAATCCCTCATAAAGAGACGATTACTACAAAAGCAAGCGCACAATATAAACATAAAAAGCAGACGGGGGGCAAGGGGCAGTACGGAGAGGTATATTTGCGTATAGAACCTCTGGAGAGGGGTGGCGGTTTTGAATATGTAAGTAAGATTGTTGGTGGAGCAATACCTTCTCAATATATTCCGGCGGTGGAAAAGGGGTTAAGGGAAACAATAGCAAAGGGGATCCTGAGTAATAATCCGATAGTAGACGTCAAAGTTGAACTATACGACGGTACTTTTCATAATGTTGACTCTTCCGAAGCTGCATTTAAGATCGCGGCATCAAAGGCATTTCAGCTCGCATTTAACGATGCGAAACCCGTTTTACTGGAACCTGTGGTTAACATACAGGTAACTATTCCTTCTGAGTTTATGGGTGATATTACAGGTAATCTCTCTTCCAGGAGAGGTCGGGTGCAGGGTATGGACTCTTTTGGAGACCTTCAGGTTGTTCAGGCAAGCATTCCTATGGAGGAGATTAAAAACTACGAAACCGAACTGAAATCAATGACAGGTGGCAGGGGTTCTTATACGATGGAGTTTTCGCATTATGATGTTGTTCCATCGCACCTTGTTCCGCCAATTATTGAGCAGTCAAAGAAGGAAACTGAAAAGGTGGATTAAAAGAGGAAAGGTTGTTTTTAACAGAGAGTTCTGGAAAAAGTATTTTGATAATTTTGTAATCCATGGTTGGTTCCTTGATAAGCAATATATGGGTCTTTGTGAATTAAGTACTTCTGTGTAACCTGTTAAATTCCGATAAATTGTTCTTTTTTTCCTGAATTACAATATGAATTTACAGATTGTCAAAAGAAAGAAAAGAAGTGATAATCAAGTTGCTTGTTTTTTATAGAGAAAATTTGCATATGTCTATGGGATGCAGAAACTTGGGTTGTCTCGACAGCTTGCCTTGTAAACGGTATATATTTTGCTCACTTATACAAATTCAATCCTTTTAAATGTGTGGCGTATTTTATATAATTCAGATAGTAATATAAAATACAGTATCATTTATGAAATCATTTCATGGTAGTTCTTACAATATGTTATTGGGGAATATTTACATAACAGGTCATTGGTGGCAGTTGACCCGATCAAATGATGCCTTGTATAGTGAATGCGTTGGGATTACAGGTATTTAATATCGTTTATACTGATAAGTCTATAAAACGTAGTTTATAAATTAATATAATATTTTTTCTTTTTTAGAAACTATGATACTGTGACTATGAAGGGAGGAGTGTAAAATCTTTCATTGATGGAAGATGTTTTAGTTAAATTTGTTGAAAAAGAAATTTAGATGATAGTAGTTTCAGTTGGTCCAATTGATGTGTGCAGTTCTATTTTTGCTGAAAAGGAATTAAAGACAAAAGGGAAAGTGCAGACTCTAGCGAAAAAATGATTTTATCAAAGCCAATTTCATGGAGGTGAAAGTTATGCGAGAATTGTTAATTGCATTAATGTTAGTCGTTGCTTTTATGGCAGGTGGTACACAGGTGGAAGCCAATGAGGAGGCAGCTAAGCCAAACCCGGTTGTCAAGGAGTTAAAAAAAGTTGTAGAGAAGGTGACAAAAGCTGCTACAGAGGTCGCATCGGAGACGGAGTTTGTCCTGACTCCTGAAGAGTTTGAAAAATGCAGGGTGATTTATTTTGATCGCTGTGCTGGTTGTCACGGTGTTTTAAGAAAAGGGGCCACTGGGCCGGATCTGACACCAAATCAAATGAAACGAAAGGGAAATAAAAAGCTCAGAGATTTCATATGGTTTGGGACTGGTGGTGGAATGCCTGGTTGGGGGAAAATGGGTACTATTACCAGGGAAGAGACAGATCTCCTGGTAAAGTATATTCAGAACGAACCACCTGTTCCGCCTCAGTGGGATATGAAGAAGGTTAAAGGCAGTTGGAAAGTGATAATTCCACCGGAAGAACGCCCAACTAAACCGGAGCACGATCGAGATGTTGATAATATGTTTGCCGTTATTCTGCGCGATGCCGGTCAGATAGCAATTATTGATGGTGACACCAAAGAAGTAGTGAGCACGATTGATTCAGGTTATGCGGTACACATTGTCAGGATGTCAATGTCAGGAAGATACGTCTATTCCATAGGCAGGGATGGCAAGGCAACTATGATAGACCTCTGGATGAAAAAGCCTGATACAGTTGCAGAGATCAGATGTTCGCTTGATGCGAGATCCATCGATGTGAGCAAATTCAAAGGCTATGAAGACAAGCTGGCTGTGGTGGGCGGATACTGGCCGCCTCAGTTTGTGATACTGGACGGTGCCACTCTTGAGCCTATTAAAATTGTGAGCACTCTCGGTTTTACATACGACACAGAAGAGTTTCATCCAGAGCCTCGTGTGGCCAGTATTGTTGCGTCACACTTCGCGCCTGAATGGGTATTGAATATTAAGGAAACCGGACAGGTATGGCTTGTAGATTATTCAAGCCCAAGCAATCCGGGAATTAAAATGATTGAGGCAGAGCGTTTCCTGCATGACGGAGGCTGGGATTCAACCAAACGATACTTCCTTGTAGCTGCGAACGCAAGGAACAAAATAGCCGTAATAGATGCCAAGGAAAAGAAACTTGCTGCCCTTGTCGAGACGGGAGGCATTAAGCCGCATCCGGGAAGAGGGGCAAACTGGGTTGATCCTGAGTTTGGTCCGGTCTGGGCTTCCGGGCACATTGGTGATAGTGTGGTGTCAGTGATAGGTACGGACCCGGAGAATCATCCGGATAGTGCGTGGAAAGTAGTCAGAACAATAAAATCGCTTAGCTCTGGCAACCTGTTTATAAAGACCCATCCGAATAGTAAATGGGTCTGGCTTGATACTCCACTCAGTAAGAAATCGAAGTATCGAACCACTGTTGCTGTATATGATAAGGCAAATATGGCAGCAGGTGTTTTCAAGGAAATAAAACTTGCGGACTATGGTAAGGCAGTGCACATGGAGTATAATAAAGCTGGAGACGAAGTCTGGATAAGTATCTGGGGTAATTTGGGCGATGCTGAGAAGGGTAAGGCAGGTGAGATAGTGGTAATGGACGACAAGACCTTGGAAGTAAAAACGAGGATTCCTAACCTTCTCACCCCTACAGGTAAGTTCAATGTGTATAACACAGTGCATGATTTGTATTAACAGGTTGTTTTAGTAGGTTATAGGAAGGCACGGGTAAATTTTGTTTGTCCGTGCCTCTTTTATTCTTTGTTTTCTCAAGATTGAAAGACGCGGTGTTAGATGATAAATTGTACGAAGCTTTTACAAAGCACAGAAACACTGAACGAGATAAAAAGATATTCGGCAGTAAAGAATGAGACGCCAAAATGGATGCTTCGTTTCTCTAAAACATCCTCTCCCATGGTAGTTTGGAATACAACCAGGAAGTGCAATCTGAGCTGTTCTCATTGTTATATTAACGCGGTTGGAGAAGAGGAAGAACCTGATAATGGAGAGCTTACTACCAGAGAAGCGATAGACATGATCGATGATCTGGTGGCGATCAAATCACCCATGCTGGTTTTTTCCGGCGGAGAACCACTGCTGCGGGACGATCTATATGATCTTAACGTGTATGCTATGAAACAGGGGCTCAGAACTATACTATCGACCAATAGTACACTTATTACCAGAGAAGCAGCGAAGAAGATTAAGGAGGCCGGCTTCGCCTATGTAGGAGTCAGCCTGGATGGTACAGAAAAAGTTCATGATAAATTTCGGGGTGCCGAAGGGGCATTTGAGAAATCGATTCAGGGATTGAGATATCTCATGGAGGCCGGGGTAAAAACAGGCGTAAGATTTGCCATTACCAATCAGAATTACAATGAGTTATCCAAGGTCCTTGAGGTGACCAGGAGCGAAAAAATACCAAGATTCTCACTCTTTCAGCTCGTGTACGGGGGGAGAGGTAAGGAGATTATTGACTGGGACATCTTCAACGATCAGAGGAGAGAGGTAATGGACTACGTAATAAAGGAGGCCAGGGAAAGCAACGGCATGAACATTGTTACCGCCGATAATTATGCCGATGGTATTTATCTGCTGCAGGATGTAGCAGAACACGAGCCTGAACGTGCTGCTGAGGTAGAGAAACTCCTTTCCATGCAGAGCGGCTGTCCCGCAGGTGACGGGCTTGCGAATATAGACAATCGGGGAGATGTGCATCTCTGCCCATATTGGCAGAGCCGGACAATAGGCAACATTCGGGAAAGGAAGTTCAGCGAAATCTGGTTTGACGAAGAAATAGAGATCCTTGCCAGGATGAGGGACAAAACGCGTTATCTCAAAGACAAGTGTGGCAGGTGCAAACTTAATCACCTTTGTAAGGGATGTAGAGTCAGAGCAGAGGTTGCTTGCGGCGACCCTTTTGGCGAAGACCCCGCCTGCTACCTGACCGAGGAGGAGATTAGCGGAGAAAAGGTCAGATTGCTTAACACCCGGTAAATTCAGGTAATAAACTCAGCATAGACAGAAACATTCACAACCGGGGTGCCATGGACAAGCACTCTTCCTGTTTGTCCATGTTTTCCGCATCCCATGAAGTACAACATTCATAAATTAGACTTTTTTAATCACTTTAACTTAGGATTTCCAGGTGATAGAAGTTAGCAGAATACTGGTATCGGAGACGCTTGAAAACAAGGCCCTTCGCCACAAGCGAAAGGAAGGTACTGCCCCGGTTGTGGTGTGGTGTACGACGAAAAGGTGTAATTTGAACTGTATGCACTGTTATTCCGGAGGTAACACTGCCTCTGTTGGTGAACTCTCGACTGATGAAGCAAAAAAAATGCTTGATGAACTGGCAGACTGTGGCTCTCCATTTATGATACTTTCCGGTGGTGAGCCTTTTTTACGGGCGGATGTTTTCGAATTGGGACGTTATGCCAGGGAAATAGGATTGATGATCATAGCCTCTTCCAATGGTACTGTAGTAACCCCGCAGATAGCATCAAATGCGGCAGATGCCGGCATTGGTTATGTTGGTGTCAGCCTGGATGGCCTTGCCGAGACGAACAACTACTTCAGGGGTAGTAGAGATGCTTATAACAATGCTCTTCAGGGAATGCGCAACCTCCGCGATGCAGGGATAAAAACAGGTCTGAGGTTCACCATAACCCGGAACAACTGCCATGAACTTCCACAGATTATGGAATTACTGGTTAAGGAAGGTTTTCATCGTCTCTGCGTTTATCATCTTGAATATGCGGGACGGGGGATAGAACTAATGAATAACGACTTGTCGCCTGATGAACGACGCCGGGCCGTAGATGACTTGTTCAGAAAAACTGTTGAGATAAATAGCTGCAACCACGACCTCGAAGTTCTCACTGTTGGAAACTATGCTGATGCCGCTTATATTTACATGAAAGTTTTGAAAGAAGACCCACAAAAAGCAAAATCAGTGTATGAACACTTTCTGCGTAACGGTGGAGAAGGTTGCGGGGAAAAACTCGCATATATAGACGAACTAGGTAATGTTTATGCCAGTCAACACCTGAAGGCTAAACTGGGGAATATCAGGGAGAGAAGTTTTAAAGAAATCTGGAACAGTGATAATGAATTTCTTTGGAAACTCAGAAACAGGGAAAGTCTGTTTCGTGGCAAGTGCGCTGAATGCAGGTTTCTGGAAATCTGCAGGGGCGGCTCAAGGGCCAGGGCCCTCGCGGTTTATGATGACTTTTGCACCCCTGATCCGAGCTGCTACTTAACCGAAGAGGAAATTCATAAACCGGTGCATGAGGAGCTACGGCATGATTAACTTCAGCCGGTTGCTCAAGGTAAGGGAGACGGCCAGGGATGTTAAAAAACACCACAACAAAAGGGCTGATGAGGTGCCAAAACATCTCATCAGGTACGCAAATGTTAAAACTCCCATGGTTGCCTGGAATATTACCCGTAAGTGCAATTTTTCCTGTGATATATGCCATCTCGACTCAGCTCTTGAGGCGGAGAGTGATGAGCTGACTATGCAGGAAGCTTTAGCGTTTATAGACCAGATGGCGTTAATAAAGGTCCCTATGATTTCTGTCTACGGGGGCGAGCCCTTAACCAGGGATGATTTTTTCAAACTTGCAGGACACGCTCATAATAAAGGACTGAGAGTTATTTTATCCAGCAATGCCGCTCTAATAACAGAGGGCATTGCCAGGGAAATTGCGGAGTCCGGTATTTCTTATGTAGGAATTGATATGGACGGGTTTTCTCAGATAGGTGGAAATATGGACGTTATTGCAGGGTTGGAGAAAGCTTCTCCTGTGATGGAGTACCTCAGAAATGCAGGTGTGGGATGTGGTGTGAGGATTACAATTGGAGACTTCAATCTATCCCGGATGCCTTCCATAATCAAGGCTATTGAAAATGCGGGACTGAAAAGATTCGCGGTTTGTCAGCATTTTGGAGAAAGAGACTGGAAGACCGTTAAAGAAGAAAGACGTAAAATCATCGACTCTCTTATTGATTACGCGATGGAGAACCCGGAGATGGAAGTTGTTACCGAACAATTATATGACGATGGCGTTTACCTGATGAAACGTGTTGCGGAAAACGAACCGGAGCTTGCTGCTGAGATAAAAAAACTCCTTACCAGGCAGGGCGGATGTCCGGCAGGAGACAGAATTGTTAATGTGGACTACCGGGGTGGTGTACACCTTTGCCCATACTGGAAGGGCCGGACGATTGGCAATATTCGGGAGAATAAACTAAGCGACATCTGTTTTGATAAAGGAAACGAGGTTCTTACTAAGTTGAGGGATAAAACGCATTATCTCAAAGGCAGGTGTGGGAGATGTTTGTATAAAGATCTTTGCAGGGGATGCGGCTCCAGGGCAGACGAAATTTGCGGCGATTCCTTCGCAGCGGACCCGGCCTGCTATCTGACTGAGGACGAAATTACAGCGGCAGTTCCAATTGCAGGCAATAAATGATGGTGAAACACAGAAAATTAAATAAGAGCGTTTTATTGTAAAGTTTCTGACCCGTAGGGGAACGAACGCGTGCCCTTGAACATAGTACCCAGGTCTCTTGTGTCCCGAAACATGGTAAGTCAGAGACCAGGATATATCCAACATGCCCAATATGATTTCACCATCTGTCATTCCTGAATTTCTCACCATTTTATGAGGACAAGCCTATCGGGAATCCGGTATCAATAAATTCACACATCCTGACTTCGGTGACTTTACAAGGAGACCAATTTGTAAACAAGCCGCATTTCTGTGCCAGGAAAAACTGTTTCTATTTCATTGAGTTGCTTGCAAAGTTTAAGTGCTATTTTGTTTGACCTCTCATTGCTTAGACTATGAAGTGATACATTTAATATCTTGTTTTCTATGTCTGGTTCAATGTCTACTTCTGTCGAAAATATCTGCCGTAACAACACCCTTGTTGTCTTCCTCTGTGATAGTTTTGGCTCGATCATTGTTGCCATAGCTGTCTCTGCTCTATAATCTATCATCTTTATTGTATCCACAATATGCTTCTTTTCATTTGTTAAACTACTATATTGCTCGCACTCCGGCAACTCTCCAATCTCAATACTCTTCTCTATCTGTTTGCGTTGTTCCTTTAAACCTGCCACCTCATTTCTATACAATTCAATTACTTCCTGCAATTGTGATTTTTTTATTACATACTTTTTCATCTCTTCATCTTCTTCTGTAATGTTTTTGTCTTCGAGTTCCAAGGTTATTTGCCCAAATTCAGACACCCTCTTTCCAAGCTTCTGGCTTACACTTCTTATCCTACTCTCAATATCTCTATAAGCAGGGTTTACCACCTTCACTGTCTCATCAACAGGAGCTGTACCATACTCGATAAGTCTATCAATCCCAAAGTGTTCACGCATGTATTTGAAAAAGTTCTCCTGTGACCATCTGGCGAACATTGTACCCGCTATCACCGCCATGTCAGGGATAAAATCCGTTGTGATTATTGCCGTCTGATGACCACTTTGAGTCAACCTGCGAATCTCTCTTACATTAACTTTCTTTGACAGCTTTGTCATCTTCTCCGCAAGCATCATTCGCACTACCTCACCATTATGCAATTTAACCTCCTCTTCTTTAAACATCTCTTCTGGCCAATCCTTACCCGCATATTTCCTGTATGTATAATACGAGATACGTTGCTCTTCCCACATCTGCTTGAAAAACTCAGGACTATAACCCTCTCTATCAAAGATAACTGAAAATCTTGATAATTGTGGGTTTCTTGTAAGCTCTGATTCAGTAGGTTGGTTGGGGACTTCTTTGAGGAGTTTCGGTATGATCTCGGTCTTCAATATCGACAGCAACCCTTTATTATGAGCGCTGCTAACCACAAAATACGGCTGACCAATAGCATCATTAACCCAGTAATCGCTCATTCCCCTTAAACAAAGCTTTTCACGTGTTACAAACCTTTTAGGCAGTTTTGTCTTTTTTCCATGATAAACTCTTACTCTGCCGTCAACATACAACAACCCGGCTATCACACCTGCAGACCCCATCCACTCTTTTGACAACTCACTATTCCATTGCTGCGCATTATTCTGCTTTGCCCAATATACCAAGCTTTTCACGCATAGTCTTTACCTCTGCCACCTCGATCAAGGCCAACCACCTTTCCCAGCTCACCGGGACTATGGTACTGTAGAGATTCAATATTCTTTATTCTCAGCAACGCGGCAAAGGCTAATGTGATAAATATATGTTGCAGGTTGTAATAACCTTTGGGAAGTGAAAAATACTTCTTGGTATGCTTTAATAATCCATTTGCTAAAAGTGCCGGTAACGCAAAAAGAACTCCTCCATTTGTAACATCACTGGCTTTTTCAAAACACGTTGTTGCCTCTGCTAATTCTCCAATGCTTGCGCTAATACGCTCCTGTAGCCGTGTACATCCTTGCCCTAATACCGCTTCTCTATCTTCTTTGCTTCTCTGGCTTTTATTACTTGGACTTTCTACTTTTTTTTTAAATCATTATTCTGACGCAATTTCCCTTCCCGGATCGCTTTGTATAATGTATTAGCCTTCAATCCCAATTTTTCAGCTACTTCCTTACCGGTATGTGCCTCATCGAGCAATGCTTGTGCTGTGTCTATTACCTCAGGTGTCATCACTCGTGGTGTTCGTTTTATTTCTCTTTGATAAAAAGCTCCCGGCCCACCCTCTCGATATCTCTTTGACCAGCGTTTCATATTGATCGGGTTTAACCCAAAGACTTTATTAATCTCAGACTGTGTCGCATTGCCTGTTACAAAAAGCTGTGCCATAAACATCTTAAATGAATTCAAATCTCCTTCATCGTGTACAAAGATTGGCATCTGACCATTAAAATAATAGACACGTCCGTCCCTTTTGGCAAAACCAATAAGTGGGTTTATTAAAGTTACTTCAGTCGTAAATATAGGTAAAAGCATTTGTGGCATAAGAGGGACTCCTTCCTGTTTTCAGTCTCTTTTCCAAATCACCAGTATGCTTATTACTTTAACCGCTTTTAAGGCCATAAGCTACATATTCTTGAAGTGTTAGGGCTAATTGGGCTTTGTACCGAGGTCAGGAGGTGTGAAGTTACTATTGGAAATGTGCCTTGCTTATTTGATTATGGAGAGAGGTAATCCTGATTGGTATGCTGTTGCGGAGAGCTGGATTCCCGATAAAGGCATTCGGGAATGACAAATAGTGGTATTATTGTTTCACGTTGTATTTTGTAAGTATGTGCTTAAACAGCATTGTCTGGTTAGATTGTTGCTTGTTTCATGTATTGTCCCAAAAATGTCATTTTTACAAGTTCCTGGATACAAATATGCGAGAGCAAGTATATCAGAAACATGTTCAGGTATGACAGTCTTCACGCATGCTATTCCTGAGATGACAAAATTGGTAAGTGTAAGAACCTGATCGAATACTACTGAGAGCTAATAAAATATTGGAAGTAATTATAAACTGAATATTTCAAGGGCATATTTATATGGCAAACACCTATTATGTATACATCCTTGCCGGTAAGCGAAATGGAACACTTTATATCGGAGTGACTAATAATCTTGAACGGCGAATCTATGAACACAAAAACGATCTAGTTGGGGGGTTTTACCAAAAAATATAAGGTTCATTCTCTTGTCTATTATAAAGAGACAAATGATATTTATACGGCACTACAAAGAGAAAAACAGTTAAAGAAGTGGAATAGAAAATGGAAGTTGGAGCTAGTTGAACGGGTTAATCCTGATTGGAATGATATTGCAGAGAGCTGGATTCCCGATAAAGGCATTCGGGAATGACAAATAGTGGTGTTATTGTTTCACGTTGTATTTTGTAAGTATGTGCTTAAACAGCATTGCCTGGTTAGATTATTGCTTGTTTCATGTATTGTTCCAAAGATGTCATTTTCGCAAGTTTCTGGATACAAATATGCGAGGGTAAGTATATGAGAAACATGTTCAGGTATCACACTCTTTACGCATGCTATTCCTGAGATGACATAACTTGACGTATAGGAAATTCAATAATTGTTAACGAGAGTCTAAATTTCCTCATATTGAAAGAGAATGATACTTACAAGGATAATTTCATTATCAGGCATTGAGACTTTTGGTTTAGTTTGGTGGAAAAGAATAGTTTCTCCATTATCATTAGTAAATTCAACAGGAATCATAA
>NZ_BAOS01000044.1 GCF_002443295.1 Candidatus Scalindua japonica
CAAAAATTGAATGTTGATATCGAGGTTCACACTGTCCCTTGTCATTGAGCGTCTAAAATAATTCGAGCCTGTTCTAACATCCAATGTTATCAGGATAATAAAAAAGTAAAACGATGTTTTACCATAATTAGAAAATATTGATTCTACGATGCCAGATAAACTATGTTGAAACGTAAAATATAGCAACAACTAACTAAAATAACCCTTTTAATATTGAAACACTACTGCACTAAAAATGTTTCAATAGAAAAGAAAAGATAGCATTTTTTGTCTTCAAGGAAACTGGGGCATATCTCACCTTTTTTATTAATGTAATAAATGATTTGAAACACGTTTTTAAAGAAAATTATTTTAAAAGCTATATTTATAAAACAATAATTTCTCGATTTTAATTTGTTCACGTACATTATTTTTTCTTGCTTTAATGAATAATGTGTGATAACGTTTATTTAGTTGGTTGTTACGTCGTTCAATATATATATGCTTATATAAAGGCTACAAGGTTTCCGATCTTGTGGCCTTTTTTTATTTTTATACCTTTTTACTATATAAAGGGGGTGATTTTCAGTATGCAAAATGGAACAGTTAAGTGGTTTAACGATTCAAAGGGGTTTGGTTTTATTACTCCGGAGAATGGGGAAGATGTCTTTGTTCACCATTCCGCAATCCAGTCTGATGGTTTTAAAAGCCTTTCAGAAGGAGACCAGGTTGAGTTTGACGTCGAACAGGGCGAAAAGGGTAGTAAGGCCTCAAATGTTGTCAAAATATAAATATATAATAAAGCATACTCATATATTTTATACTGCATAATCTATCGAAAGAGAGTTGTACATAATAATTAATATAGAGATGTTGTAAATATTATTGTAATGGTAACGTAGAAGCCCCCGATATCCATGAAAGGGTATCTGGGGCTTTGTTTATATATGCAGAGAATAAAGAAAACATTTTATATCATCCTTATTGCACTTGGCCTTGCAATCATTCCGGCAGGATCTTTATTGCCTGTGTTTAACATATATACTAAGCAGGCATATGCCTCGGCACCTAAAATATCTACTGAAGTTCAATCAGCAATAACCAAAATTAAAAATGAACAGACATCGACAGGGAGTATGGTCTCAGAACATTTAAACGTCAAAGAAAATGGACAAACTACAGTAAAGATGCTGGAAATCCCTGAACAACAGCTATCAGACATTATTGAACAGTGGAGACAACTTGGGCATAAAATCAGTGAGTATACTATTAATAATAAAGAGTTTATAAAATATTTAATCAACAAAGCCGATATTAAATCATTCAGCTATATGGCAAAGATCCCTATGCTCTACTTTCTTGTGAAAAACGAAATAGCAGAACCATTATTATATGGTGGTGTGATAAAGAAAATTTTTAAGAAAATATCATTTCCCGGATGGTTCACAATTGCAGGTGTAATAGATGCGCATGGTAATTATGCAAGGGGTTATGAACATCTGGGCACACAGAAAGAAGTGCTTATAGGTTTGTTTGAGGGGGTTTTATCTAAAACGGTAAAAGGCAGCTATACGATTATTGAACTATATACGGATGAAAATGGGGAGAGAAAAGGCCGGTTTAAGTTCTTTGAAACCTCTGAGCAGACAAATCCTACACTATCACAGCCCATTGATGCTATGGCAGCATTTGTATTAATCTACTTGAATCTGGTACAAGAGAACCCGGGAGATATTGGTGTGAAAAGAGATCTTACAATACCTATTGTTCAAAGATTATTAACAAAAGCAGAAACACAACATAAAATTACTGCTTTTCATCTCAAGAAATGAAAATTGAAGTAAGTATATCTCGACGCCACATCTCTGACAACCTGGCCAGTAATATCCATGCGCACCTGGTGTTTAATTACTACAATGGGTAGCGTCTGATATTGTCAAATAAGGGGTCTTGAAGAGGATTCTTCCAGTTCACCACCCGCAGTATTTACTGTCTTATTTATCTCACACAGCAAAGCTTTCATCAGTTTGCTCCAGTTTTGGTTATCTTGTTCAGAGCTTCTCTCCAGTTCTCTTAAATGATGACTATTGCATAGTGCGTGAAAACTTCCATATTTATAATAAGCCTTATAATAATCATGGCAAAGTATTCCAATGTAAAGCGGAAGTACTCTCTTTCATCTATTAACTCGCCAGAAGCTAATGCATACGTCTGAAAAGGTGGAATAACAGAAACCATTGAGATTACCTGGACCTTCTGTTTTCATGCGTATTTCCTGTCAATAAAAATTTATTTTTTGTACAAAATAATAGTATCCAGATTAGGACTGGGAATAATTACGCTCAATAGTTACGATTATATTTTAATGTCAACTGGTGCCGGGCATGATACACAGTTTTTCGCAAGATTGCACCTTCAAGTATGATATTCGTCCCCAGTGTCGATGGGATAAGCCATGCCTCTGACGAGTGGACTCATTGGACAGATGTGGAAAAAAGTGCTAATGTATTATTAAATATTCTGTTGTCAATTGACAGTCTGTGATTTTCGCACAATCTTTATGCGTTGATCAGGGGTAGGGCTTTAAACATCAGTTAACAAATTATAAGGAGTGTATTACCTATGAAGAAATCTATATTTATTAGTGTGTTCTCTGCTTTTCTGTTTAGCATTAGCTGCTTTGCAGAAGAGCCAAAAAAATCTGGAGATTTCAAAAAGACTCAGTTGGTATGGGATCAGCTATTTGACAAAATTAACGAAAGACTTTCAAGTCTTGAGAGAGTTGTAAGAACAGAGAAAGAGCAACAGCAGGAGTTTAATAGTAAAATTGATAATAACCTAAATAATTTAATAAAAACCGTGAATGAAAGGATCGATAAGGTAGAGAAAACAGGTTCGATTCTTGAGACAAATAATATTGCAGAATCTTTTAAAAATACAATAGATATATTAAATAAGAAGACATCAGCGATGGAGAAGAAAGTTGAGGATTTAGAAGTTAGCGTTACTACCATTGAAAAGATATATCATGTCTCTCAAAAACCATTAGAAACCTTGATGAAGGTAATAGATGAGCAAACGGCAGTTATTAATGAAATCAATAAGAGGCTGGAGAAACAGGAAGAAATGCTATTGGCAATGAGAAAAGTCCCTGAGGATAGAGCTACACACAGTGAATCAGAGAAAGAACCGAAAACTGTAGCAACCGGTTTAGAAGAAAAGGCAGTGACATTGCATGAGACGGAAAGCAGAACAGAAAAACCAGATACTAACAAATCTGATATCGGAATACCTTCAAAACCGGAAGAAAGCATTTTTATAAATAATGTCCGTTTGGGGTCTACTAACACAACTACAAACATAAGCGGTGAAATAATAAACAAGTCTAACGAAGATTATAATGTTTCCAGCTTTAAAATAAATCTTTATGATAAAGATGATAACTTGCTGAAAAGCATTGACAGCGTCATAACAGGTTTAAGGATTGGGAGTACACAGAAATTCGTTGAATTAATAATCGGGGTTGATAGAGAAAGCATTGCGCGATATGTCATCTTATTTCACGATACCGAATTAACTACCTATCAAGAGGAAAAGAAGGTGCAAATAGCAGAAACTAAAATAAAAAAGGAAACAAAGGAAACAAAGGAAACAAAGGAAACAACGGAAGCAACGGAAGCAACGGAAGCAACGGAAGCAACGGTAGCAACGGAAGCAACGGAAGCAACGGAAGCAACGGAAGCGGAAAAAGAACCGGATCACCCGTCTACCAGAGAAAATAGAGTTGAAATGGTTAAAATGACTCAGGATGAAGACGAAGAATTTAAGCCTATCGGCAATGATTTTTATTTAGGAAATGTATCCATTACTGAATTCGGTTCTTCAACTACCATAAAAGGGAAGATAAAGAATAACTCAAGGAATAGTATCTCGAACGCATTATTTGGTTTGAAAGTATTAGGACAGGAGGGTGAAATAAAATTTGAGACAGATTTTACTGTCCTGAATATAAACAGTAATGAAGTTAAACCTTTCGAACAAATAATAATCGGTCTTCATCCGTCAGAAATCTCAAATTATGAGATTGAATTCAAAAACCGGTTAAAAGTTGAAGGACAGGCAATGTAGTTAATCAGCTCCTGGTGAAACATTCTGCTGTTTAGTAAGAATGTTAACTCTACAAGCAATGGGTTATAGTGTGTGAGCTTGTGCCGAGGAATAAGATGACGAAGGGATTCCGGTATCGCCCATATTCTCCAGCAATGCATTTCGAAAGGTAGAAGCTGGTGAAATCCTGTAAGGAGTGGCCATTTTGTGGTCAGAATTAACAATGGGTATGGTGAGCAAATTACCATACCCATTGTTTAACTGCTGCAAATACTCTCTCCTTCATTTTTTATTTATCTAGTATTTAATAGATGTATGATCTTAAAGATTTTTAAATCATTGTTTTATGTTTTAAAAGGCACTTGACATTTTTTGCACTATGGTTATTATGATAATTTGTTGTATGTATAGAAATATTTCGGAATTTTACTATTACATCTATGACGTTAAATCGAGTTAGCGTGTTCAAAACATGTTTAGTCTTAATATTATGCATTACAATTTTTCCGGAAGTTGTTTTTTCGTGCACAAATAGTTGCAATGATGTAGAAATAGGCTCTGATTCATCTGAAGGTGCAAATTCTTGTAACGAGCATAACTGTCCAATAATTCCAGGTGCGCCTTGCCAACAATGCTCTGTTTGTTATACTTTTTCCTCTCTTTACACAAATTTATCACCTAGTATTATTTTTCATTTCAGCAATTCATCCCAACTTTTTTCAATACCTGAAAATATTCTTTATAAAAGACTGATTGCAAGAACTCTGTTTCGCCCCCCTCAATCAATTCTTTAGTCAATCCATTTTTATTCAAGCGATTTCCTTTTTAAGCTACTACCAATCTCACAAAATAGTTTATCAATGATTGTGTATATAGCCATGGAACATCTACACAAATAGTAAACTATTTTTGCAGCTTAAGTAATAGTATGCAATGAGTTTTTAAGGATATTGCTGACATAACTTAACAGAGCACGGCGAGCATAAATATTAAAAAAAAGGTAATTGCTCAATATCAAGTGGAATATTATACAGTTTAACGATAGTGTCAACTGCGGTGGTAACATCACTTTATATGCAGATAGTTCTCCATTCGTTTAATTGTAAAGATTTAAGTTTTTTTCAATCTTTATATTTGAAATTTATTCATACAGGTATTAATAAAATGAAAAACAAACAACGTCTGATAAGCAGTGTGTCTTATTTATCAGGGATTATTTTTTTAGCATTGCTTTTTATACAAATTAAATCTATGAACTGTTACGCAAATGAAGCTCACAATAAGCAAACGGAAAGTGTTGTCCGAGACCCAAATCGATTATGGTGTAATGAACACGGTGTTTACGAAGACGAATGCCTTATTTGCCATCCTGAGTCAGGTTCAAATATTAGCAACAAAGGCAGTGTTCTTCCTTCAGAAACTGAGAATAAGGATGAATCACCTGCTAAACACCAGGTAGAAATGTCCAATTGCTGTTCAACGCCAGCCAGCAAAGAAGAAAAGACCAGTCGCAATCCAAAACGATTGTGGTGTAATCAACATAATGTTTATGAAGACGAATGTTATATTTGCCATCCTGAATTAAAACCCAATAAGAGCGAAGTACCATCAGGAGAACTTTATTGTGAAGAACACAGAGTGTCTGAGCAGGAATGTGGTATATGCCACCCTGAATTAACAGATTCGCTGTTACCCGGCAAAGGCTTAAAGGTCAGACTGGAATCTACAGAATCTGCAATAAAAGCAGGTGTGGTTACTGCTTTTCCGGATGAAGATAAACCTTCTTCCACTCATAGTGTTCTATGTCAAATTACCTACAACATGAATCACCTTGCTCGTATAACACCTTTAACGTCAGGAGTCATTCGAAGAGTTCTTGTAGATATAGGTGCATATGTATCTAAAGATGATATCCTGGTCGAGATTGCCTCTCCTGAAATCGCAAATGCAAAAGCAGATTATCTAACTGCTCTGACAAACGAAACGTTAAAGGAGTTAGTTTATAAGCGGGAAAAAGGGCTTTTTGGAAAAAGAATATCTTCACAACGTGAGTATCAAGAAGTGCAGGCAGAATACCAGGTGGCCACAAACAACACCAATACAAGACGTCAACAACTTCTCAATTACGGATTTACAGAAGCAGAAGTTAAAGAGATAGTTGAAACCAGGTCAAGTTCTTCTATTCTTCCTATCCGCGCCCCATTTTCAGGAACGATTATTGAGAGAAGTGCTGTTACAGGCGAAGTAGCCGATCCAGGTAATACACTTTTCTCACTGGCAGATTTATCTACAATGTGGCTTGAAATTTCTATCCCGGAATACATGTTATCGTCTTTCAAGGTCGGAGATACCATTGAAGCAGATTTTAATAGTCTTCCAGAAATCAAACTGCATGGGGACTTAATCTGGTTGGCTTCTAACATAGAAGAAGAAAGCCGGATGTTAAAGGCTCGCGCAATGGTAAAAAACCCCGATTCTCTTTTAAAACATGGGATGTTTGGTCAGGTTTCACTTCTATCAGAACAATTCAGCAAAGTGTTGTACTTGCCTGTTGAGTCTATACAGCGGTTCAATAAAAAGTCTTTCCTGTTTGTTGAGCTATCGGACGATCTTTATGAAATTCGCAGGGTTGTACCTGGTAGCAGAAAAGATGAAAAAATTGAGATTATTGAAGGAATCTCGATTCATGAAAAGGTAGTTGTTACAGGTAGTTTTACATTAAAATCAGAATTCCTCAAGTCTCGTCTGGGGGAGGGTTGTGTGCATGAATAGAATTATAGAATTCTCTCTTAAAAACAGGATGCTTATCCTGATACTATTTGCTGTATTCATTGGTATCAGTGTTCGTGCTGTTATGCACACACCTATAGATGCATTTCCTGACACTACTCCTGTACAGGTTCAGATCAATACAGTTGCGTCTAATCTTAACCCCTCGGAAATTGAACAACAAATTACACTGCCAATTGAACTAACCATATCCGGTTTTTCAGGTCTTATTAACGTGCGCTCTATATCAAAGTTTGGCCTGTCTCAGGTTGTTGCAACATTTGATGACAACACTGACATTTATGATGCCCGTCAATTCATTATAGAACGACTCATCAGCGTTGATCTGCCTGAAGGGATAGATCGTCCGCAGTTGGGTCCCATCTCCACGGGGCTTGGAGAGGTTTTCCATTATCTTCTGAAATCTTCAAATCCTGACAGGACACTTGATGAACTCAGAACCCTTCATGATTGGGTTATAAAGCCAGAACTTCGCAAGGTACCTGGTGTGGCGGAAGTTAATTCCTGGGGCGGTTTTGAACGACAATACCAGGTTATCGTTTCTCCTGACTCTCTGGTTAAATACAATCTAACGCTTAGCAATGTGTTTGAAACACTTGTTCAAAATAATAATAACGTGGGTGGTGGTCGGGTTGTATCAGCAGGGCAATCCCTGCTCGTGCATGGTGTGGGCAGGGTGACAACAATCGAACAGATAGGAAATATCGTAGTGAAAGCATACAAAGGTGCTCCGGTTTACATCAATGACGTGGCAGATGTAATAATTGGACATGAAATTCGAAGAGGAGCAGTAACTGCTCAGGGTAAAGGTGAGGTTGTTCTGGGACTTGGTTTCGCTTTAATGGGTGAAAATAGCAAAAAGGTAACTGAAGGATTAAAGAAGAGCCTTGAGGATGTTCGTAAGTCCCTGCCAGAGGATGTAAAGGTGGAAATTGTTTACGATCGCACTGATCTTATATTTAAGGTAATCAGCACCGTAAAGTATAATCTGGTTTATGGGGCAATACTTGTAGTTTTTGTATTATTCCTGATATTGGGTAATTTTCGAGTTGGTTTGCTTGTCGCAATCGCAATTCCAATTTCAATGCTTTTTGCCATGTTCGGCATGTATGAATTTTCTATAGCTGCCAGTCTGTTAAGTATGGGGGCTATTGACTTTGGTATTATCGTTGACGGTTCTGTTGTAATGACAGAAATAAATATGCGAACATTAAACGAGAAACAACGGCATTTGGGAAGGCCATTAACAAATATGGAACGTATTCAGAGCATATCTGAATCCGGCAAAGAGGTTATCCGTCCCATTGTTTTCGGCATGGGTATTATCATAATCGTCTTTCTCCCTATCTTAACGCTGGAAGGTATTGAAGGCAAGATGTTCAGGCCAATGGCATGGACATTTATCTTTGCAATGATGGGGGCTCTGGGAATTGCAATATTTCTCTCGCCCATATTGTCATATTATTTTTTACCGAGAAAACCAAGGGAAAAAGAGAGTTTTATAGAGCGCATCTTAAAAAGGGGTTATATTGCCGCGCTTACCAAGATTCTCGGGTGGAAATATGTACTATTCTGCACTGTATTTTTTTTGCTGATAGGAGCTGCCTTTATCGGAACCAGGTTGGGAGGTGAGTTTATACCAAAACTGAAAGAAGGTTCAATCGTCATTAACACTATACGACTGGCTGGAGTATCAATAGAGGAGGCTGCTGCCTACAACACCCGCATTGAAAAACTCCTTCTTGAACTTTTTCCAGACGAAATCAAAGATGTATGGAGTCGTATTGGAACAGCCGAAGTTGCTACAGATCCAATGGGCATAGAACTTACAGATATTTTTATCTCGCTTAATCCCAGAGACCAATGGAAACGCGCAGGAACTCAGGCAGAGCTGATCAATCAAATGGAAAAAGAACTTGAAGACCTGCCTGGTGTAAATATGATTTTTACTCAACCCATTGAAATGCGCATGAATGAGATGGTCTCCGGCATAAGATCAGACGTGGGTATTAAGATTTATGGGGACAACTTTGAAGAACTGGTTTGGCTCAGCAACAGGGTGCAGGAAATTCTCCAGAGCGTCAAAGGAGTTTCAGATATCGCCGGAGAGCAGATTACCGGACAGCCTACCCTTCAGGTATTGGTAAACCAGGATCAGATTGCAAGACACGGTATTGCGGCAAGCAACGTGCTTAATCTTATTAAAACAGTTGGCGTTCATCAGATCGGCGATATCTTTGAAGGACAGAGGAGATTTCCACTTGTAGTCAGGTTGCCGGAAAAACAGCGCACAGATGTCAATGCCCTGGCGAACACACTGATCCCCACTGAATCTGGACAAATCTTGCCACTTCGTAATTTAGCTGAAATCAGAGAAACAGAAGATTATTCAACCATAAATCGTGAATGGGGGCGTCGTTTAATAAAGGTACAATGCAATGTCAGGGACAGGGATATAGCCTCTTTTGTGCAAGATGCACAAGCTCGTATTGAGGACGAATTGGATTTGCCTGAAGGATATGTAATCGAGTGGGGAGGTCAATTTGAACATCTTGAACGCTCCAGAATACGCTTTATGATTGTTGTACCAATAGCACTATTACTAATATTTTTAATGCTGTTCTTCAGTCTGAAAAATCTTGTTGATGTATTTATTATTTATACAGGGATTCCCTTTGCGTTTATAGGTGGTGTTTTTGCTCTATGGGGAAGAGATTTGCCTTTCAGTGTAAGCGCGGCTGTTGGTTTTATTGCTTTGAGTGGTATTGCCGTTCTTAACGGTCAGATTTTGGTATCCACTATCAGGATGTTAAGAAAGGAGGGTCTTGTTTTAGATGAAGCTGTTAAGGTAGCAGCCAGACAACGTTTACTTCCTGTAATGGCAACGGCAATCACTGATGCGGCAGGTTTTATACCAATGGCTATTTCAACCGGTGTTGGAGCCGAAGTTCAACGACCACTTGCTACAGTGGTAATTGGTGGTGTAACTACTTGCACTTTGCTGACATTGTTCGTACTTCCAGCATTGTATATTACCATTGGAAAGTATTTAAGGAAGGGGATTAAGATACATAACTCTGCATAAAATTCAATGATAATATTAGTTACAGGAGTCTGGAGTTAGTACCCAAGGTTGCTCCTGAAAGAAACTGATCCCTTGTGATGTTTGTGTAGCCTGTCGATGAGTGTTGGTATATCACAGATTTCAATAGTTGGTGTGGTGGCCAGAATAACTGCCTGAATAACCATATTTTTCAATTCACACCTGTTTCCAGGCCAGGCATATTACAGAAATTTCTCTATCACTTCAGAGGAAAACCCTACTAATTCTTTGGAGAATTCTGTACTCGCTTTTTCCAGAAAATATTGACTCAGTAGGAGCAGATCGTCAATCCGATCTCTCAGAGGAGGGAGTATAATACGGAATTGGTTCAGACGATAGTAGAGATCTTCTCGAAACGTACGATTGTGTACATTGTCTTCCAGTGATATGTTAGTAGTGGCGATTATTCTAATATCAGCGTGTTTACACTTTGATGACCCGACGCGTCTGAATTCGCCTTGCTGCAGGACTCGGAGTAGTTTTCCTGTAATTGTGGCGTTGTCTCAACTATTTCATCAAGAAATAATGTACCCCCTTCTGTTTCTTCTACCAATCCATGTTTTCTGTAGATGCCTCAGTGACGGCCACTCGTTCATGGCAAAAAAGTTCGCTCTCAAGGAGTGTCTCTTTGAGAACGCCACAGTTTATAGGGACAAAAGGGAAGCTGGTCCTGCTGCACAGTTGGTGAATCGATCTTGCAATGAACTCCTTCCCGGTCCCACTCTCTCCGGTAATAAGGACTGATGATTTTGTCTTTGATACCAACCGAACGAGTTTAAGGACTTCATTGATTTTATCAGAATCTCCAATAATTTCCGGAAAATCAGTTCGTTGCTTTGTGCGTTTTGGAATGTAACCTCCATCCTGGTCCTGGATCACAGACCTCATACTTTTGAGGAGATGTTCCGTCTCAGTTTTGATTTGCTCCAACGGTTTTTTTTGACAGTTCTCTGAGCTTCTTTTGTTCTCTCCTGATACGCTCAACTTTTGCGTCCAGTTCCTGAAGATTACTGGACTTTGGATTGATCTTTGCTCCCCCATCACCAACGTTGAGCTTTTGTATTTTTGTGGCTAATACAGATGATGTTCTGAACACCTGCTAATGGACTCGCTGAGACCCCTCCCGTTGAACCACCGTAAAAGGTAACAAGCCCTTTAAGGAATTGTTTTTTTGGATGGAATACTCACTCGTTCACTTTTCATCGTGATGAACCATACTGAGATATCCGTTTGGTGATGGGCCCTCCCCCCCCCCAACTAAAGGGAATGAGAACCGCTCCCCCCCTCTTTTAATTCTCCAAGAAAATGTATATAGCAACTCCCACAAAGAACTACTGGTTTTTCTCGAAAAAAATTATCAATTTTTTTGGAGTGTTTTTTACGCGACCGACATATTGTATTGAATAAAAAAGGGAGGTTGGTGCAGGCTGTATGGTAGGCGACTACACTATGAAATGAACTCCCGTGACGCACACCCTCTCTCCGGGTGGAAACGAAAGATGCATTGGTCTTCTATTCCTATGCGAAGACGGCGGAGGGAATTCAATGCCTGACTCCAGAAACTCAAATATAACGGAATATAGCGCAGTTGTCTATTCCAGATCTCGATTACCATTGGAAAGTATTTAAGGAAGGGGATTAAGATACATAACTCTGCATAAAATTCAATGATAATATTAGTTACAGGAGTCTGGAGTTAGTACCCAAGGTTGCTCCTGAAAGAAACTGATCCCTTGTGATGTTTGTGTAGCCTGTCGATGAGTGTTGGTATATCACAGATTTCAATAGTTGGTGTGGTGGCCAGAATAACTGCCTGAATAACCATATTTTTCAATTCACACCTGTTTCCAGGCCAGGCATATTACAGAAATTTCTCTATCACTTCAGAGGAAAACCCTACTAATTCTTTGGAGAATTCTGTACTCGCTTTTTCCAGAAAATATTGACTCAGTAGGAGCAGATCGTCAATCCGATCTCTCAGAGGAGGGAGTATAATACGGAATTGGTTCAGACGATAGTAGAGATCTTCTCGAAACGTACGATTGTGTACATTGTCTTCCAGTGATATGTTAGTAGTGGCGATTATTCTAATATCAGCGTGTTTACACTTTGATGACCCGACGCGTCTGAATTCGCCTTGCTGCAGGACTCGGAGTAGTTTTCCTGTAATTGTGGCGTTGTCTCAACTATTTCATCAAGAAATAATGTACCCCCTTCTGTTTCTTCTACCAATCCATGTTTTCTGTAGATGCCTCAGTGACGGCCACTCGTTCATGGCAAAAAAGTTCGCTCTCAAGGAGTGTCTCTTTGAGAACGCCACAGTTTATAGGGACAAAAGGGAAGCTGGTCCTGCTGCACAGTTGGTGAATCGATCTTGCAATGAACTCCTTCCCGGTCCCACTCTCTCCGGTAATAAGGACTGATGATTTTGTCTTTGATACCAACCGAACGAGTTTAAGGACTTCATTGATTTTATCAGAATCTCCAATAATTTCCGGAAAATCAGTTCGTTGCTTTGTGCGTTTTGGAATGTAACCTCCATCCTGGTCCTGGATCACAGACCTCATACTTTTGAGGAGATGTTCCGTCTCAGTTTTGATTTGCTCCAACGGTTTTTTTTGACAGTTCTCTGAGCTTCTTTTGTTCTCTCCTGATACGCTCAACTTTTGCGTCCAGTTCCTGAAGATTACATGGTTTGGATATCCAATCTGAGGCGCCTGCCTTAATTGTACCAAAAAAATCGTAGTTATTGGAGTAGGCGGTACAAATGCTTTCCTGAATAGTGTTATAAGTCCTGATACCTGTATGTCTATTACAAATTTATTATCGGTGAAGATAAAAAAAAGATTAATCTTTTTTTGTAATTTTAAATGACATGCGTAATATATTAAAATAATATCTGGTATTCTGGATGTTCGAAAGAAATAAAGAATCCGGGAAAGATGTTAGTTTGACACCGGAGTCCTCACGAAAGTCAAAAAAATGTCTTCTTTTTGAAATCTTCTCAAAAAGCCATCGGTAGCTTATGACCGGGGAAAGTCCTCGGTGCTTTTTGTCTGGGGACGAGAGGAGAATATCCTTATTTTCATAAGGAGTCTATTTTTTTTCCTTGCACTCGCAAGGAATTCAGAATTCTGAACTGGAGTCCTCACGATAGTGAGGATGCAATACTCGGAGAAAGAGATGATTCGTGAAAACATGGCGCGGTCTTACATTTTGTTTTCTATGGTATTTGTCGGATGTTATGCGACGATTGCTCAGATATTAATAATTCGGGAGTTTCTTGTTGTTTTCTTTGGAAGCGAACTATGTATTGCAATTATCCTTGGTACCTGGTTCCTTGGTATTACGTCTGGTGCGGCAACAGGGGGAAGGATTACAAACAGACTTAAGGTTCGCCTGTCTCCTTTTATTGTTGTGCTGGTACTGATGTGTCTGATGCTTCCTCTGGAATTGATCTTAATCAGGGTATTAAGGCTTATCCTCAATGTGCCGCCAGGTCAGTACATTCCTCTGTTGTCATTGCTGATTTCGTCAATATGTATCATCACTCCATTCAGCTTCACTATTGGATTAATTTTTCCCTTAGGCTGTAAGGTGATCAGGGGGTTTACACGTGATTCCGCTTCCGACATCGGTTTTGTATATATTCTGGAAGCCATTGGCAGTCTCATAGGCGGTCTTCTATTTACTTTCGTGCTTGTTACCAGGTTCCCGCCATTAACGATAACACTGATTTTCAATTGTATTCTGTTTTTGAATATATTCCTGCTCCTTCTGCTTTTCGATAAAGGAATATTTAAGAAAGCAGCAGCTTTTGCTTCTCTTTCACTCTTTGTTATTATTTTCATTTTACTGGTATCGAGTGTAGTCAGCAGAGTCGATAATTATTTTATCAATGTAAGGTGGAACTCTTCAAACCCTGATATAAAACTTCTGGAATCAACTGATTCACGGTATGAGAATATTGTAGTTGGTGTGAGAGATGGCCAATACAGTGTGTTTGGAAACGGTCAGTTTAATTTCTCTTTTCCCGATGAATATGAGAATGCCCAGATTGCTCACCTGGTAATGACGCAGCATCCTGATCCGAAGAGAGTATTGTTGATAGGTGGTGGATTGGGTGGCTTGGTCCGGGAGATGCTGAAACACCCGATTGATGAGTTAGATTATATTGAACTGGATCCCGCATTGATAGAATCAACAAAGAAATATTTACCTTCCGAAGAGAAAGAGGTTTTGTCAGATAAAAGGGTAAAAATAATTCACGCGGACGGGAGATATTATGTTAAGAGAACAAGTGGCAGGAAGAAATATGATTTAATATTTGTAAATGTGCCGGACCCATCTACGGCATTCCTTAACCGGTTTTATACCGTACAGTTTTTTCAGGAGGGGATCGATATACTCGCGGACAACGGTGTATTTGCGATAGAGATATCGTCTGCGGTTAATTACTTCGGAGAAGAGGTGGGTAATTATACCGGCTCTATTTACCAGTCTCTGCGTAGCGTATTCCCCCGTGTAATCATCTCTCCGGGACAGATTAATTACTATTTTGCGAGCAATTCATACGACACCGTCACATTCGATATTGGGACATTATCTAAACGTTATGTTAAGCGCGGTATCAAATCTGAATATTTTTCTGAGTACATATTTGAGACTCTTCTGCCTCCAGAGAGAGTTGCGTTTGTTGCCAGCGAAATTGAGAAGAGAAAAGGACTCAGAGTGAACACCGATACAAGACCTGTTACCTATTTCTTAAATATCATGTTATGGGACAAGCTTACCGGCAGTAAATTGGGAGGTGTTCTTCAATGGCTCAAGGCAAGTCATCTATTAACATTTCTGATTCCTGTCTTTGTATTCATTGTCTGCCGGTTTGCATATGTTTCTGCTTTCAGATGTGGTCCTGATGTTCAGTTGAGATTCAACAGTATAGTCGCAATTGCAACAACCGGATTTGCCGGAATGGCACTTGAAATTATACTGATATTTGCTTTTCAAAATATTTATGGATATCTTTATGAGAACATAGGGCTCATTATTGCGGTGTTTATGTCTGGTCTGGCTCTGGGAGGTGGGATCAGCAACAGATTGATAATACAAAGCACATCAGGGAATATTCTTAACAAATTAAACATTATGCAATATTTTTTTGATTCTAAGACACGGAACCACAAAGAAACTCATATTGATTTTGGTAGGCAGAAAGAGATGAACTGGATAAAGATTTTCATTTTAATAGAATCCGTTATCGTTATATTTGCCTGCATCATGCCTTTTGTCCTGGATCAATTCTCTTCTATGTTAATTGATTCTGAGTATCGATTCATGATACTGGTAGGTATAACCGGTGTGCTTGTGGGTCTGGAATTTCCGATAGGAGGCAAGCTGTACCTAATGCATAAAGGGGAGTTGGGGGTAACCGCAGGTACGATTGACAGCGCAGATCATGCGGGCGCATTTATCGGGGCGCTGTTTACAGGTGTGATTTTCATCCCTCTATTCGGCATATCCGGCTCATGTATAATAATAGCAGCGCTGAATCTGATGAGCCTGCTTTTCTTCCTGCATCTTTACTGTCAGAAGAGGAAAAACTGAAAAATAGTTTACCGCAGAGTGGAAAGAAAAGCCATCTATTGTCGAACACCGCTTCCTGGACCTCACAGTATCAATGATTATATCGGGTTTGTAAGTCCCAACCTGCAAAAAAATGGTATTCCTGGATGGTGCGTTTTTATACACGCCTTTTGACTGGTTTACAGTTCCCTTCCTTTCCAGACCATTCCCATCAGGGACACCATACCAACCAGTTCACAATTTTCCATAACCGGTGCCCAGGATACATTGAAGTTTGTAAGATAGCGAGCGGCGTAATGGACCGGCATGTTCGCGTCAACTGTTAAAACCGGTTTAGACATGATTTCATAAGCGTGGACATCCTCCAGACGTTTTCCTGCCGCAAGAATCTTTGTTGCTATGTCTCTCAGTGTAATAAGACCATACACATCTTCATCATTCCGAGGCCTAACCAGTATAGTTTGAATGTTTTCATCCTTCATTATGGTCAGCGCGTCAGATACCTTTGTAATTCCATGAATATTAACTACATACGAATACATAACGTCTCTAACTCGTTCTATCATTTCTTTCTCCTTGCTTTCTCTGTTTTAAATATATTTTTCCTGTGCTGCCTTTTCAAGGGCCTCCATCTGACTCTCTGTTCCGATGACCCGGTCAACAGTCCAGGAGAATGCCATACCACGTCCTGTCTTAAATTTGCCGGATTCGTATATGGCATCCATGATAGAGTTTGCGTGGAAGTCCTCTACGATAAACAGAAGAACTTCACGTTGCTGGTCCATTTGCAGACCAAAAAAGGTTTTTTGTTCACGAATGCCTTCTCCTCTGGCATTGAGTATGGTAACGCCTGTAGCTCCCGCCTCTTTTGCCGATGATATAACCGCATCCTGATGTTCCTGTTCAACCATTGCTATTATTACTTTAAAACGCATATATTTCTCCTTCATAAAAAAATAAATTAAATGTAATCACTCTAAATTTGTGTTTATGAACTTCAATGTTATAACACTTCGACTTTGCTTAGAAAGACGTCATCCTGAGCAGACTCGAAGTCAAGCCTTTCGCCGCGATGGCGATTTAAACTTGGTGAAATGAGTGTCTATACTTTTACTCTCCTGCTCCTTTTTACAATCCATTCTGATGTTATACCATAACCAAGTACCGTTATAATCGGGAATAGAGATGCGAAGGCTATAAGTCCAAAAGCGTCAACAATGACAGAACGTCCGGGTACGTTAGACGCCAGACCAATCCCGAGAGCCGCGACAAGCGGCACGGTCACGGTAGATGTGGTAACCCCTCCGGAATCATAAGCCAACGGAATAATCATCTTAGGGGCAAAGTATGTCAGGCAGACGACAACCAGGTACCCTGCTACAATATACCAATGAAGGGGGGAGCCGGTAACGATCCTGTAGCAACCGAGTGAGATGCCGATTGCCACACCAAATGCTACTGCCAGACGAAGTCCCCATGGTGATATGGCTCCCGTTGAAACATCCTTAGCCTTGAGGGCTACTGCTATCAGAGCAGGTTCTGCTATCGTTGTAGAAAAACCGATGCAGAAGGCGAATAGATACGTCCAGAAATATAGTGTAGGATGTACAGTTTGGGTTCTGTCGATCTCTTTAAGAATGGCAGCGTTTCCCTTAGCCAGAAAATAGAAATTGGTCAATTGCCTCGACATAGTCTCTCCAAGAGGAAAAAGCCCTTCTTCCAACCCGATCATAAATATAGCCAAACCTACAATTACCAGGCAGAACCCATAAATTAATCGACCCGGACGATCAATTTTTTTTCTGATAATGACCAACTGAAAGAAGACAATTACTCCTATAATCGGAAGTACATCCTTCAGTGTGCCAAGCAGCACTTTCGCTGAGTGGTATAATAGTTCCATCTGTTTGTGTTATTGTAAAAAAATAAATAATCAATAAATAATAAACCCGTATAGCATTACAAAAAATATGGGGGTCAAGCTTGCAAAGGCTATCAGTCCAAAACCATCTACTATGGGATTTCTTCCTCTTATGCAGGAAGCAAGGCCTACACCAAGAGCCGCGACTAAAGGCACGGTAATTGTTGATGTTGTAACACCTCCGGAATCATAAGCTATTCCAACAATTTCTTCAGGTGCAAAGGCTGTAATAATAGCAACACCAATATATCCTATGATAATGAACCACTGGATTGGCCAGCCTTTAACTATACGAAAAACCCCTATGGAAATTGCTAACCCAACTGAAAATGCAACAGTTATTCGAAGCCCTAACGCATAGTTCGCTATGGATTTACTTGTGTGTTTAATGGCATTTGCCTCAGCCGCTATTTCACCGGCTTTTTTTGAAACTGCTATAAGGGCAGGTTCAGCAATCGTAGTGGAAAAACCGATTGTAAATCCAAAAATGAGTAGCCACCAGATGTTCCCCTTGGCAGAAAACTGGAAGGCCATCTTTTCACCAAGTGGAAATAATCCAATCTCCAGGCCCTGAATAAAGAGGAACAACCCGACTAAAACAAAGATCATGCCTGAGATAGTAGCGGCAAGGTCCGGAAATGGCTGCTTAATAACAAATAGCTGAAAGGATGTAACAACAACCAGGATCGGGAGGATATTCAAAAAAACACTGAAGATATTTTTAGCTAATGTTATAAGAAATTCAATCATGGTAACAGGTTGTTAAGAGGTTTGAAGTGAGCTAAAGTTTAAAGAGACTAAAGTTAGTGAACATGTTTTTTTTCTTTTTAACCTACATTATAGTTTTTATAACTTAAGGCACTTTAGTTCACTTAAGTCACTTTAAATTTGGTTGCGGCTAATCCGCACTTTGCCAGACTCCAGGTATCGGATGTTTACAGTTTCCGCATTCATTCCCATTCAGGGAATTCTGAAGAATATGGTATCCTACTCTTTTAATGACTGTTTTCTTACAGCCGGGACAGTACGTACTCTCTCCGGGATGACCCGGTACATTGCCGGTATAAGGAAAGTTCAAACCCGCTTCCAGCGCTATATTTCTCGCCTTTTCCAATGTCTTTGTAGGGGTAGGGGGAAGGTTCATTATCTTGTATGTAGGGTGAAAGCGTGTGAAGTGGATTGGAACATCAGGACCAAGGTTTTTATTTATCCATTTGCACATATCCCTGAGCTCTTTTTCGCTGTCATTCAGTGTTGGTACCATGAGCATTACAACTTCGAACCATATGCCTGTCTCTTTTAATGTGATGAGAGTTTCAAGTACAGGCTTCAACTCACCACTACAGGTTTCTTTATAGAATTTTTCTGTAAACGCTTTAAAATCTATTTTGACAGCACTCAATTCCCTGCATAATTTCACCAGAGGTTCTTTCTTTATGTATCCGTTAGAAATCATAACACTCCCAACGCCTTCCTGCTTTCCGATTCTGGCGGTATCATACATATATTCATAGAAAACCACGGGTTCGGAATATGTGTAAGCGATAGTATCACATTTTCGCTCTCGGGAGAATTTTACCACTTCTTCAGGTGTGATTTTAATGCTCTCTATCTGCTCTGGACGGAATTGGGATATTTGCCAATTCTGGCAAAATTTACACTCTATATTACATCCTGCTGTCGCAATCGAATATGCTTTTGTACCAGGCAGGTAGTGGAACAACGGTTTCTTTTCAATGGGATCAGCGTTTAAAGAACATACGCGGGAATGGACCAGAGTATAGTATTTACCATCTTGGTTTTCCCTCACACCGCAATAACCTCTTTCAAGATCAGCGACCTTACAACCTCTGGGACAGAGTTCGCACTCTACACGCATCTCAGGAAGTTGCTTATAGTACATTGCCTCTTTTGCCGAAAACTCTTCCTTTGACTGACCTGAAGCATTAATTGTAGATACGAACGGTAAGTAGCCTGTGCATAGTGCGCAAGTACCTGTAATGCTTGTCTTTATAAATCCTCTTCTTGTGATCAAATTATTACCCCGTCTAAGATTCTATTTTATTTGATACATAAAGTCAAGTTGCATGTAGCGTCTCTAAGAATTTCTAAGTATATATTCTAACATCATTTGTTGACAGTATATTATCAAAGTGATACACTTCTTTAATATTATTTTGTACTTTATAAATCTACGTATTTAATGTTTTTTTCTGTGACAAAATATTATTGAAAGGAGGGTTTGAGGAAGGATGAAGAAGAGTGTAAGTTATTTCATATACTTACTGGGTTTGATTATATGTGTTACTTTTTCTGGTGTCTCTTATGGCATTGAATTAAATCCGATTGAAGAACGAATAAATGATACAATTAAACTTGGCGAATCAAATCCGGGTAAGAAGATATTTGAGACTGATCTTGTAAAAGCTGCAATCTTTGGTAACTGGCCAAATTATGGCGGTGGTCTGATAAAAACCAAACTGGTTAACCTTGCCGTAGTGTCAGCTATGACGAGAAAGGCAAGAAAGACTTTAACAAAACAAGACGCTTTGGGGATGATGGGGTCAGACGTGCTTACAATCAGTTATAGAGGCGGTGAAGATGTTTTCAAGATTAAAATGAGCCAGAATGGAAGAGAAATTGAACCTGTAAAAATGGTGAGACCTAATCTTGAGAGGAAAGGTGTAAAAAACCACGTAGTTTTCTATTCAGTAAGTTTTTTGTATACAAAACTCAATCTTGAGGAAAAAGCTACAATTTTGGTTTTAAAGAATTTTGGGGACGAGAAGCATGTAGTGGATTTTTCAAAAATAAAATAATTTGTGCAGTTAGAGTGGTTTCTGATTCTGGTTTCTACACACCGGTAATATTTCTTTTAGATAGATAGTAAATAAGCTGTAGCGAATAAATGTTTGTAGATAGTTGGCTTTTAATAAGGCCTGGTGATAAATGAAAACTAATAAATATATACTGGTATTTCTTGTGCTTGTACTGTTTTCTGTTGGTTGTATGAGTACGAATTTTGCCAGGATATCCAGTAACGAGTATCCACAAAGGAGCGATAGCGTTGTGATTCCGATATCATCGGGAGGTTCTGATTCGGTTTATGAGAGAATTGGAGTCGTTTTCGTTTTTGGGAAAGATACATTAACAGAGAAGATTATAAATAAGAGCATGAGGGACCAGGCGGTAAAGGTGGGCGCTGACGCAATAATTTATGCCAGGTATAAAGATATTGAAACTGACAGATATTTTGAATCTTTTGGCAGCGCCTTTGTAGATTTTGATTGGGCAAAGAAACAGGGAACAGGCAATTGGTTGATGAAAGGGAGGCCCGTAGGAGCGGGGCTTGTCATTAGTTACAAAGCTTCACAAAAAAAATAATAAGAATTCTAACATCAATAAGGAGCGAGATGAAATGCCAATCGTAAAACAACTAACAATTCTTCTTGAAAACAATCCTGGAGCACTGTCAAACGTATGTTCTGATCTGGCCGGTAAAGATATAAATATTTTAGCGATGTCTGTCCTAGATACAATAGATTCGGGCCTTATTCGAATGGTAGTTGATGATCATGAGCACGCGGTAAAAAAGCTTGCCGATTCAGGGCTTAATGTTATTGAAACAGAAGTATTATCACTTGAAATGTCACATAAACCGGGGACCCTGGCAGAGATCACAAGGCAGCTTTCTAAAGCAAAGATAAACATTGAATATGCGTATGTCAGCGTCCCACCCGGTGAGGGAACCTCCATAGGAATTTTCTGGGTTTCAAACCTGAAAAAGGCATCAGAGATATTGGAGCCGTGAGTGTTATTCGTTAGATTGTCCAGGGATTTCTATTATTAATCATGGTAAAATCCAGCGTCATCAGGTCAGGTTTTTGCATATTACAAAACTAATATTCTAAAACTGTCATTCCCGCCGGCAATCCGTTCGCCAGCCCGACAGGGCTGTTATGACGGGGACGGGTAGCTATTCGGGCGGCATGCTTTAAGCTGGAATATAGATTAAAACGAGCCATCTGGATACCAGATAAAGGAATTCTGGTATGACAAAATTTGTGTGAAAAAGATGGTTGTAAGGAATTGCTCATGAGGTTGTGGTTACTTATTGACAATCTGTACGAGGACAGGTTATAGCAGCACTTGATACAATAAGAAATTAATAACTTTCTTTCACTTTGCCAGCCAAAAAGAAAGATCCGGTTATACAGATCAGGTCGTCTCTCTCTGCAATTCTCCGGGCCTCTTTCAATGCTTCATCGATATCTTCAATTACCATTAGATTGTTCTGAGAGAAACGTTTTGCCTTAATAGCCATCTGTTCAGGCTCTGCTTCGCGAGGGTTGCCCGTTCTTGTAAGAATTAAAATGTCAGCGATACATATTATCTCTTTTAAAACACCTTCAATGTCCTTGTCTTCAGATAAGCCTATTACTAAAACTATTTTATTGTAAGAGAAGTTTTCCTGTATTGATTCCCTCAATATTTTCATTGATGCGACGGTATGTGCTGTGTCCAGTACTATTAACGGGTTTTCTGATATTACCTCAATCCTTGCCGGGCACCTGACATTTTCCAGCGCATTTATTACTATTTTATTCTCAGCTTGTATTATACCGGTTTCAGATAAAACCTCCAGGGCTCCTATGACTGAAGCACAGTTCTCTGCTTGATGCCGTCCGATAATGGGTAAAAAGATGTTTTTGTAGATATTGTTCTCTGTCTTTATTTCACACTCTGTGCCATAAACCCCTTTTCTCTTGGCCACTTTAACATTATTTATCAATATATCATCTCCGACGATATACAATCGTGATTTTTTGTCTAAGCATGTGTTTGAGATAACGGCTTGAGCTTCAGGTTCCTGTATTGATGAGACAACGGGGACACCCTCTTTGATTATCCCTGATTTTTCATATGCGATCTTGTCTAAAGTCTCTCCCAGTCTGTCTGTATGGTCATATCCAACAGGAGTTATGATAGAAACTTCAGGTAAAATAATATTTGTTGAGTCAAGCCTTCCACCAAGTCCGACTTCCAGAACCGATATGTCCGTTTTCTCTCTTTCGAAGAAGAGAAAAGCTATTGCAGTGACTATTTCAAAGAACGTCGGCATAAGAATGGGGTTTTCAAGCATTATTCGATCGATATACGGTTTGAGCATATTTATTAATTGTACAAACACCTCTTCTGAAATCATTTTGTCATTCACTTTGAATCTTTCACCCAGATATACAAGATGGGGTGAAGTAAAAAGGCCCACTTTCAGGCCAAGCGATTGCAAAGCAGAGGCAATGATTATGGCCGTTGATCCCTTGCCTTTGGTTCCTGTTATATGAACCGCTTTTCTCTTTTTATGAGGATTTCCCACAGATGACATCATCTCTTCCATCCTGTTGAGGTCAAATGTGGAAGTATCGTATTTATACTGTGTAAGTTTCTCGTAATCTATGGTCTGTAATAAGAACTCTTGTGCCTGTTTATAGGAATTAAAAACGTTTTGTTTCATAGAATCCTCTCTTTTTACTTGACAAAAAAATCAACATAATTTACAACGTTACCATCATGAAAGAAATATTAGTTGATCTCGGTAAGGACAGCTACAATATAATCGTTGATAAGGGTATCCTCGATCAGGTTGGTACACTTATATCAAAAGTAATCAGTCCACGGAAAGCTATTGTTGTAACGGACAATATTGTAGAGCCGCTTTACGGAAAAATTGTTCTCGATAGCCTATCTGAATGTAAATTTGATGTCAAGCTGGTTTCATTGGCTCTTGGGGAAGAACAGAAGACTCTGGCAAAGGCGGAGGAGTTGTACGAACATCTGTTTGACCATGAGATGGACAGGAAATCACTCATAGTCGCGTTAGGAGGCGGAGTACTGGGTGATCTGGCCGGTTTTGTTGCCGCGACGTTTATGAGGGGCATTCCATTTGTCCAGGTGCCTACTACACTGCTGGCTCAGGTTGACAGCAGTGTTGGAGGCAAGGTCGCCGTAAACCATCCGAGAGGAAAAAACATGATCGGCTGCTTTTATCAGCCCAAAGCTGTCATCATAGATACTGAGACCCTCCGTACACTGCCAAAGGCAGAAATTACTGCAGGTATGGTTGAGGTAATGAAATATGGAATGATTAAAGATGCAACTTTTTTTGAATACATAGATAAGCATCTTTCGCAAATTCTGAATCTTGATTCCGATGCTTTAGAGGAAATTGTATACAATTCGTGCAAAACCAAGGCACAGGTTGTCGAGCTTGATGAGACGGAACAGGGAATCAGGGCTATTTTAAATTACGGTCATACAATCGGGCATGCATTGGAGGCCCTGACATCATACAAGAAATATAGACATGGGGATGCTGTCGCCATGGGTATGATATATGTGAGCAAGATAGCCATAGAAATGGGTCTTGCGGATGAGACTGTATTAAAAAGGCAGGTGTCGCTGTTCTCGAAATTAGGATTAAGCTTGAAAGATACTGAATTGGACCCTCATGATATTGTAAGGAAACTATATCAGGACAAAAAGACGATTGCCGGAAAACTGAGATTTGTTCTTCCTACCAGAATTGGAAATGTCATAATTGATGATAGTGTAACTGAACAGACTATTCTGAATGCTCTTATATCTGATTAACGAAATGCGGTATGGTGTTGCGCATATGCTGAGCGGATTAATCAAGTCTTTGTAAATAATTGAATCAGCTCCCTACTGGCGGACTCGTAATATATTGACGTAGGCCACGTTTTCCAAACGAACCCTAAGTAGTTTATACAAAATTGCATCTCATTGCAATATGTGCAGTTAAAATGAAAATTCCTATTTAAACTAATGATAGCTTAAACTTTGAACTCCGAACTATAGCGTTAATCTTCCGGGATTGATGATTTATCACAAAATCAATGGCTAATTTAAGATTAGGCATTAGCGAGTGGAATAAGGTATTAATCATGGATCATTTTGAAGGTCTCCTTCGATTAAATATGATAAGCGGTATAGGTACGATAACCTACCGCCGGCTTATAGAGCATCTTGGCTCAGTCAAGTCAATATTGGATTGTCCAAAAAGCAGATTGGAAAAAATCCCCGGTATAGGGCCAAAAATAGCTGCAAAGATTGTAACCGGTTCAAAGGAGGCTGATATTGATAAAGAGATTAAACTGGCAGAAAAGAATAATGTAAAGATAGTCCCTTTCTCAAGCGATCAATTCCCTCAAAACCTCAAACAGATCTATGACCCGCCTATTCTGCTTTATATAAAAGGAGATATAAAAAAGAGTGATACGCTTGCCATTGCTGTGGTTGGTGCTCGCAGGTGCAGTTATTATGGACGAACACAGGCGGAAAGGTTTGCGCGGCAGTTGGCACAGGTTGGATTTTGTGTTGTAAGTGGAATGGCAAGAGGTGTCGATACTAACGCTCATATAGGGGCAATTAAGGGAAATGGCAGGACGATAGCTGTGCTGGGTAGTGGTCTTGGAGTAATTTACCCAAGTGAAAATAAAGATCTTTCCGAAAAAATAGCATCTCATGGCGCGGTGATTTCGGAATTACCAATGAGCACACCACCCAATAATCGTAATTTTCCTCCACGAAACAGGATAATCAGTGGATTGTCACTTGGAGTTCTGGTGGTAGAATCTACACTCAGGAGCGGATCATCCATTACGGCAAAATGGGCGCTTGAGCATGGAAAAGAGGTTTTCGCGGTTCCTGGTAATATAGATAGCAATTACAGCAGGGGTACCAATAAGCTTATCAAAGATGGTGCTAAGCTTGTTGAGGACATAAGTGACATTGTAGAGGAGCTGGGTCCGCTTGCAGAGTCTATACACATAAAGGACAGTGAAAAAGTTGTGGACATTAGAAGCCTTACACTGAATTCACAGGAAAACAAGGTCTTTTCACTCCTTTCAAGCACACCAGTAGCTATAGACGACATTACTAATAAATCTGGTTTACAGTCATCAAACGTAGCAAGTATATTAATGATATTGGAAGTGAAGAAGCTGGTAAAGCAGCTTTCGGGTAAAAGGTTTGTGAAAGCTTAGCCAGGGGATGTTTTTGACGGGGCTTGCAGGATTAACAGGGATGAATGTAAGAAAAAATGGCAAACCTGTCATTCTCGTTTCCGCCCGGATGAATACATCTTCGCTGGTTCAATCTTTCAGATTGAACTAAACATTATAGCCTATACACCTCTTGCAAGCCTCTCAGCAAGGAACAATGGCAAATTGGCTTTCTTAATTTTTTCCATTGTTTTTTGATAGTCGTATTCTAACCTGATTATCTCAATATTCCAGTCCTTATCATCGAATATAGCGAATGACAGTAGTGGAGAGCCATCACGTGGTTGCCCAACACTTCCGACGTTGACTATAGTTTTATCATCTTTTGACAATGTTGCTTTTTTGCTGTTCCTCTGTAGTTGACGATAAGAATATATCCCAGGCCTGTGTGAATGCCCGACAAAGCATAGAGCGTGATTCATCTCGATCAGGCTTGAATACGCTTTGCGGGCATTGGAAATATATCTCCATAGCATTGGCTGGTCGGGTGTTGCGTGTGAATATAATATATCGTTTTCCTCTATCTGAAAGGGTAACTTAGTAGTTGCCTTTTTTATCTCTTTGTCTAGAACACCTCTTGTCCATCTGATTGCTTCTAGTGCGTACTCTGTTATCTGGTAATCGTAATTTGTGTTCAAGACAGAATCTTCGTGATTACCAAGGCATATTTGGTCTGTGAGTGATTCAACTATTTTGAAACACTCAGCCGGGTTTGGGCCATAACCAACAGTATCACCGAGGCAGACAAAACGTTTATCTCCCTCAAGCTTGCCAGTATATTCCAATACCTTATTCAGCGCTTCCAGATTCCCGTGAATGTCTGAGATAACAATTACTTTCATCGTATACAAAATTGGAAACCCTGCCTCTCTTCCAAGAGGGCTCCAGAATTGGAATCCTCTCGGAAGAGAGGTTTACCGTTATATTTTCGAACAATGTCTGCACGAAGGACATTAAATGTTCTGGCTCCATAATTTTATTAATAGATACTAATTGCTTTTGGTTGAAAACACAAAGAATAAAAGTAAAAAAAAGTAGAAAAAAAACTTTTATCGTGTTATGTATGATTAAAAGAAAAATTTATTTTCTTACAGTTTTTGTAATCATTTATGGAGCATAATATTTATAATAGCGGGATTCAACCCGAGGTATTTAAGGAGTTGTGTGATACAATTGGCAGGGAGAATATCGTTGGTAGTATCAAGGGGGGTGAATGTTACTTTTTTGATACGACAAAGGAAAATTCAACACACGGCCTGGTAGCGAGACCTCATTCGACAAAGCAAGTATCAAATATCGTTTCAATAGCAGAGAAATATAACATTCCGGTTTTTATACGGGGGGGTGGGGCAGGAATGTCAAAACGATCTGTTTACATTGAAGACGGAATATCGTTGGATCTGAAAAACATGAATTGCATAGAGGATCTTAATGCAAGAGATCTTACAGTGACCGTGGAGCCGGGTGTTGTTGCAAAAGATTTGCAGAATGAGGCTGCAAAATTTAGCCTTTTTTATCCTTATTGGTCAGGCAGTAATGTATTCTCTACTATTGGTGAAAGTGTGGCAGAGTGTACAGGAGGTATGGCAGGTATGAAACATGGAGTAACAAGAGACTATGTTCTTGCACTGGAGATTGTTCTCCCTGATGGTTCTATCATAAACACTGGTCGCAAAACACTCAAGAGTGTTGCAGGGTATGATTTAACCAGGTTTTTTGTCGGTTCTGAAGGGACTCTTGGCGTTTTGACAAAAATAACATTAAAACTATTACCAATGCCGGAAAAGAGATGCACAATTATGTCATATTTTAAAGATATCGATAGCGCACTGAATGTGACAGATTCTATCTTAATAAAAAATCACCTACATCCCTGTTCATTAGGGTTTGCTGATAAAGCGGCTATTGCTGCTGCCAGAGATTCTATAGAAGGAATATCGGAAGAAGCTGAAGCAATGTTGTTTATTGATATAGATGGAAATGAGAAAAATGTAGTTAATGATGTTTCCGTGATAGATTCTATTTGCAGGGAGAACAGTACATTAAAGACTTCTGTAACGAATACAGATGAAGAACGAAATACTTTATGGAATATCAGCAATTCTGTCTCACCGTTTCTCTTTAATGCTGTGTCCTGTGGTTTTGAAGAAGATTTCACTGTTCCAGGAAGTAGGGTTAGAGAGGTACTGAAAAAGGTGTATGAACTCAGCAGGGTACATTCATTACAAGTAGCGTTATTTGGAAATATTGGAGAGGGTCATATCCATCTCAGTTTATATGGTAACGGGGAAGAAGGAGATGCGTCTGCTAATAATCTTTTGTCTGAAATATTGAAAGGAGTAGTGCGCATTGGAGGAAACATCGTAACAGAACTTGCCCCCCATGAGATTGAAATAATGAAAGACATGAAGAATATGTTTGACCCGAAAGGAATTATGAATCCGGGAAAATTGTTGATTAGAGATGGTTTCCTTTCGAAAAAAAGGAATATATCCTTGTTTTCAAAAGACTTCCGAAACTGGAACCCTCACAAAAGTGAGGAGATTACAAATATACAAAAATAAAACAGGTAAATTAATGAAACTTTTTAAAAAAACTGAAAAAGAGATCAATAAATATCAGAAAGCGTTTGATGAACTGCTTATGGTTCTGGGTAAAGAAAGGGTGCTTTCGGCTATTGAGGACCGGATTTGTTACTCTTTTGATGCTACAAAGCAGAAGGCACTACCTGATATAGTAGTAAGGCCCGGAAGCACAACTGATGTTTCAAATACACTAAGAATTGCAAATAAATATGAAGTCCCAATATATGCCAGAGGCGCCGGTTCCGGCCTTACCGGTGGGGCAGTGCCACTTATGGGTGGAATTGTTTTTGATCTGAAAAATATGGACAAAATAATTGAAATCCGTCCTGATGATTTTACCGCAACGGTTGAACCAGGTGTAGTTACAAAGCAGTTACAGGATGAAGTTGCGAAGTTCGACCTGTTTTATCCACCAGATCCTTCAAGCGCCGCATTTTCAACTATTGGAGGCAATGTCGCGGAATGTGCAGGGGGGATAACCGGGTTGAAATATGGAGTTACGCGTGATTATATACTTGCTCTGGAGATAGTTCTTCCTGATGGATCTGTAATTAAAACTGGGGGGAGAAAGCTAAGGGGTGTTGTCGGATATGATTTGACGAGGCTTTTCACAGGTTCAGAGGGTACGTTGGGAATCTTTACTAAAATAACGGTAAAACTTATTCCAAAACCGGAGAAGATTCGAACACTTGCTGCTTATTTCCGTGATAGAGATGATGCCATTGATGCTGCTGATCAGATTATAGATAATAATATACTTCCGCGTACGTTGGAATTTCTGGACTATATGACCATAAACGCGGTACGGAGTTATAGTGGAACAGATATTGATGAAGATGTAAAAGCGCTACTGTTAGTAGATATTGATGGTACTGATGAGAGTATCAGCTATGAGATGCCAATTATTGAGAATGCGTGTAAGGGAAGCGGGGCATTTAAAACTAAAATTTCTGAAACAGGAAAGGAGAGAGATGCTATCTGGGCTGACAGACGTTCAATTTCTCCCGCATTATACAACATTGCTCCTCATAAAATAAATGAAGATATATGTGTTCCCAGAAGCAAGATAAAGGAGGCATTGCAGAGGATTGACCGGATTAATGACCAACAGACAATCTATATCGCAAATTTTGGACACATAGGAGACGGTAATATACACGTAAATATAATGTATAATAATGACCCTGGCCAGGAGGAGCTTGCAGAGAGGATTGTAAACAGAGTTATGAAGGAAGTTGTTGCGTTGGGGGGTTCTATCTCAGGTGAACACGGTATAGGAAATAAGAAATCTCAATTCATGGAGTTTGAGATTCCTCCACGGGAATATGATATTATGAAGAGATTTAAAAATTATTTTGATCCTAAAGGGATTATGAATCCCGGTAAGATGTTTATTAGATAATGCGGCATAGGAGGAATCAAAGTGTCTATAATGCCTAAAGTTTGAAGTGAGGCAAAGTTGGGAAAAAAACTTTTGTTTTTTTACTTTAGACACTTCAAACTTAGTTGAACAACAATGACTACTGATTGGAAAACAGAAGTAAATAAATGTTCGAAATGTGGTAAATGTCAAACCGTCTGTCCTGTTTTTCTGGAAACCGGTGACGAGTCGACAGTTGCGCGTGGACGAATCAGCCTGGCGGAAGCGTTGCGGGATAAACAGATAGTGTACACTGATAAACTGCGTGATTATGTATATACGTGTAAAAAGTGTATGAGGTGCAGGACAGTTTGTCCATCAGATGTGGATTATGAGGTAATTATTTCTGCCCTGCTTCGTGGAGTGGCTGATGAGATGGGCATCCCACTATTACCGAAGATAGTCTTTCGGTATATATTGCCAAGAAGGATACTATTTGATCTCATGCTCAAAATAGGCTCTAAAATCCAGAGGTTCATACCTGGGAAAAGAAGGGGGCAGATGCGCCACCTTCCACTCATGTTTATGGGTAAAAGGTGGATACCTGTTTTAGCGAAAAAGACAGCATTGAAAAAACTACGTACAACAAGGAAATTGAAAAATCCAAAAATGCGGGTAGGGCTGTTTACCGGATGTTTGATTAATTACATTTATGTGGATATAGCGGAATCCGTGGTAGACGTTCTTAACCGGATGAATATAGAGGTCGTTATACCACAAGGCCAATTGTGCTGTGGAACACCATCATCTACCATGGGAGATCATAAATCCACGAAAAAACTTGCAGAGGTAAATAAAGAAGTATTTGAATCTCAAAACCTCGATGCGATAGTAAGTGCCTGTGCAACGTGTACCAAGAGTATTAAACTCGATTATCTGCGCACCCTTGGCCCATCATGGCAACAGATGTCTGATAGAATTTATGATATTTCAGAGTTTATTGAGAAGTACTGTGGCGATGATTATAAAACAAAGCCGGTTGATGAAAAAGTGACCTATCATGATCCATGTCACCTTATGTGGGTACGCGGTATCACTGATGAACCGAGAAATGTTTTAAAGAAATCTGCTGATTTTGTTGATATGGATATGGCAGGATCATGCTGTGGTGGTGGAGGAATTTTTACCATAATACATTACGACCTTACCTTAAAGATGCTCGAAAGAAAAGTGAACTCTATAGAGAGGAGCGGGGCGGACACAGTTGCGACTAACTGCCCGGGTTGTATCATGCAGATAGCCGATGGATTTGCGGGTAAAGATTCTAAAATTAAGACTACCCACTCAATTCAAATACTTCAAAAGGCATTGGTAAACGGCAACATTGATAAGAGCGTATAGTGTTGCGGCAAAACAGTGCAGGTCAATTCCATTTGTATATTTAAGTATTTTAATCCGTAATTTCACAGGCATTTTCTTGTTGAACTGACAAACTGTTTATAATATTATGCGGCTGACACAATGCAATAATGCATATTTTTTAGTACGCAAATAGCTGAATAGGCGAAGCCAAAAGAAGAAGAAGATGAATTGGAGCAAGTTTAATAATAACCTGAGATGCTATGCTCTTCCGAAACCGAGTATCAAACATAATCTGTACACGCTGTCACATGTAAAGTGAGTTAAGTTGAAGAGCCGAATGTCGGAAATCGACAAGTTCGATTCTGTGAGGGGCGTTGGAATTTCTCATACATAGTTTTAATATTGTGACACTATGCAATCGAAAGAGTAGAGAAACAGGGAAAACAAAATAGACCTAATTGGAGGAGTCATACTATGCCTGCTCGACAAAATATCTGGTGGCAATTCAATTGGGGGCACACTACTCTGAACTTGATTTGTCTGATAAAGATATTGAAGGGGGAAGGCTTAATGATGTTACACTTGGTCTCAACTGGCACCTCAATCCTAATACAAGGGTGATGTTGAATTATGTGCATGCAGGCGTTGATTTAAGTGATATCAACGTTAAGGATGGAAATGCCGACATTTTTGCAATGCGTTTCCAGGTAGATCTATAGAATTTGGTTAATTAAGGGATTAAAGAATTGGGAAATTTCACAATCTTTCAGAAGCATCCGGTCAGGTTTTTGCGTATGAAGATATATAAGGCGGTATTACTTTGTTTTTCAATTGGATTTGTTTTGCTGTCTGCTATGACGTGTGCAGAGGTTAAAAATGAGGTTCTGTCTTCCGGGACATTTAAGAATGTTCATAGCGATGAATTGAATCAGTCAGAACATGTGAAGGTAAAAGACGAGAGAAATAAAACGCTGATTATAGGGAGGGTAAGTGAAAGGCCTAAAAAACACTATAAAAAGCTTAAACCCATGGTTGACTATGTAGCAGACGGTATGAAAGATTTAGGCATCATACGTGGTTCAGTTTTAATTGCTGAAGATAACAATAAAATGATTAAATACTTGAAAGAAGGGAAGGTTGATTGGGTGACGGAAACAACCTTTTCGGCTGTTATATTTTCTGAAGAAACCGGTGCAGAGATAATACTAAGAAGATGGAAGCGGGGGGTTCCTGAATACTATTGTGTTTTTATTACACGGAGAGATAGCGGCATAAACTCCCTTGCTGATCTTAAGGGTAAGAAGATAGCCTTTGAGGATCCCGGTTCGACAACAGGATTTTTATTTCCTCTTTTTCGATTAAAAATGGAAGGTTTTGAACTGGTAGAGCTTGAAACACCAAGAGGGAAACCTCCACTTGACAAAGTAGGGTATGCTTTTGCTTATGGGGAACAAAACATCTCAACATGGGTAGTTAAATGCCTGACTGATGTTGGTGCGTATAGTAATCTGGATTGGGAAAACTCTAATGTTACTCCTGAGAGTGTAAAAAATGATCTAAAAATAATTTATCAGACAAAACCATTTCCGAGATCGGTTGAATTGCTGAGGAAAGACCTGAACCCTGAGATAAAAAAACGATTAAAAGAAATGCTATTGAATGTTCACAATGATCCTGATGCTGCAGAAATATTAGAGCGATATGCGTATACAACAAAATTCGATGCATTGAATGGAGAAGCGAAAGAGGGATTAAATGGAGTAATCAGAATGTTGAGTTATATTCGTGGGGAAATAGAATAGGTGAAGTTAAAGTTAAAATTTACAGTAACTATTACAGTTCTAATCATCTCCATAGTCCTGATTTTGTCTGGGGCACTCTTGTTCCGATTCAGAACCTCAATGCATGAGGTATCGCAAAAGAGTTCTGAAATTATGGAGGATTATTTATTGGAACAATTTAAAGAGAGAGGGGTGATATTAACACAAAACCTTGCAGATAATCTCATAAATCCTGTTTATAAATATGACATGGAAACAATTTATGAAATTACACATGCGGCAAAAAAACAGAAGGATATCAAATATATTTATGTTTATGACAAAACAGGCAAAATAATACATGATGGAACAAAGGATATTTCTCTCTTTAATAAAAATTTTGATGAAATAAGCAAAACAACAGCAAGATCAAAAAGCCTTTTAATACAGTTTACGGCAGATATGCTGGATGTTTCTACGCCGATAATGCTATATGATGAACTACTGGGAGGGGTCAGGATTGGCTTGTCTTTATCAGGGATGAGAAGTAACGTTAGCAATATGACCAGACAGTTAGGCAATATAAGTGATAAATGGAAGAAACGTAATCTTTATGCCATAATTATTACCGCTTTAGGGTTATCTGTTTTTGGTTTTGTATTGGCATGGCTGTTAGGTTATAGCTTGATTCATCCTCTTATAAAATTGAGTAAAGCGGTGGAAAGAGTAGCAAAAGGTGATTTGTCCGGTAAAATTGAGGTTAAATCCAGAGATGAACTTGGTGATCTTGCTATTTCTTTTAACAAAATGACAGAAAATCTGAAAAAAACAACGGTATCCCGTAATGATTTAATAAATGAAATGAAAATGCGGGAAAAAATGGAAGAGGCACTCTTGCAATCAGAGAAATTAAAATCTATAGGAACAATTACTGCCGGAATATCTCATGAGTATAATAACATTCTTACCATTATATCCGGCACGGCACAGTTGATGGAAATGGATCACAAAAATGATAAGAAATTGGCGGAATCACTTGGTACTATCAAGAGGGCTACTGACGATGGTGCAGAAATATCGAGAATGATGTATAGATTTACAAAGGTTGATAAAGGTGTATCGTCTTTAGAGGTTCATCAGGCAACAGATTTATTAAAACAGGCGATAGACTTTACAATGCCAAGATGGAAGAGTATGGCTCAGGCTAATGGGATTAATTACCATTTGGATCAGGAAGATATGAAAGATGCTATATCCATATTATGTAATCCAACCGAAATAAGAGAGGTATTTATTAATATAATAAACAATGCTCTTGATGCAATGCCTGAAGGTGGTCGTCTTTCTTTTCGTTCGTGGAATAAAGAAAACGCTGCATTTATCAGCATATCTGATTCAGGTAAAGGTATGGTTGAAGAGGTACAGAGGAATATATTTGATCCGTTCTTTACCACGAAAAGGCCAGAAGGGACAGGATTAGGATTGAGTATCGTTTACGGTATAATAACCAGACATGGTGGTAAGATAGAGGTAGAAAGTAATGTTGGAACTGGCAGTACATTCACTCTTCTATTTCCGGTAACGGTAAATAAGGAAACCTCAATAAAGCGACAAGAACAGGAAATAATAAATAAGGATCTTCACGTTTTGATAGTTGATGACGAAGAGCCTATAAGCAGAATTCTCGATAAATTTTTTTCAAGAAATGGTAACAAGGTAAAGGTTGTTAACAATGGCGCCGATGCAATAGAACTGGTAAATAGAGAAGATTTTAATCTTGTGTTGTGTGACATCGCAATGCCTGATGTATTTGGATATGACGTAATAAAGGAACTGAACAGGTTAAAAAAGATACCAAAAATCGGTATTATTACGGGTTGGGAAGAAAAACTGAAACCAATAGATGAAGAAGGTCTAAAAGTTGACTTTATTATCAAAAAACCTTTTGATTTTTCAATACTAGAAAAAAAAATTAATGCGGTAATTGATTCTAGGAAATAAATTGAAAAGCTTGCTGATAAGTTTGAATAATAAGTATCCGATTATGTGCTAAATTCAATAGTTTTTATTTCACACATACACACACACACACACACACTCTCTCTCTCTCTCTCTCTCTCTCTCGTCGGTACGTAAG